>DLPY01000080.1 GCA_002478685.1 Flavobacteriaceae bacterium UBA7446 | reverse complement strand
TGGTTCAAAAACCCTTTCGTTGAGGTATACTTTTAGTGCTAATCCCGTAAAGAGAAAAAACACTAGCAGTACCCAGAAGCGTTTTTTGTCTTGTTGATATAAAAACAACGTACCCAGCAGCCCTAAAAACAACGGCAACATAAAGTAGGTGTTTCGCCCTTTGTTGTTTATGGCATCGTCATATAGATTTTTTTGGGGGCCCAATCGTAAACTGTCTAGCCACGAAATGCCGCTTATCCAATTCCCGCTGAAAGGATCTAAATTCCCTTGTTCGTCGTTTTGTTTTCCTGCAAAATTCCACATAAAATAGCGGAAATACATATAATTGATTTGGAAGGTAAATAGGTAGTTTAGGTTATCAATTAGACTCGGCTTTTCAATATCTAGATAAGATCCAAATTGTTGCAAAAACTGGTGATAGCCATTAGCATCAACCTCTCCATTATTGACACGTGAAATAAAATCGTTTACGGCGTCAATGAGTTGGGTTTGGTTGCGATATTCGGGTTTGATATCAAAATCGGTAGCACCAAAATAAGTGATGTAATTCACGGCATTTCCCGAACTCCACATACGTGGCAACAGTCCTGTGTGCTTACTATTGGCATTGATGCGTGCATCTTTCCAGGCATTCACGATCACATAACGCCCTTTTTTAAGGTCTTTTTCGTATTTGGGTTTATCGTCTTTGTAGGGGTTGTCAGCATCTTGACCTGCATACATATCTGTATACATAGGTCCGTAGAACAAATGGGTTTCGGGATATTGTTCAAGGTTGTAGTACGCCAAAAGCGCTCGTGCGTCTGTGGGTGCATTTTCGTTGATAACCGTATTGGCATTGGCGCGAATGGGCAGCATAATCCAAGACGAAAACCCAACCAAAATAAAAACTATACACCACAAACCCGTATTGGCTTGTACCCAATTTTTTTGTTGGGTGAGTCGTAGTCCCAAAATAAATAAGATCAAAATAGACAGTCCGGCAATAATAGTTCCTGAGTTAAAAGGTAGCCCAAAACTGTTTACAAAGAATACTTCAGCATTTCCGAAATATGCTAAGGTTAGCGGGAGTAGTAGCTTAAAGATAAAGAGTAATACGGCTACAGAGACTACATTTGCCACCACAAACGATTTCCATGAAAAAGGGTAGTGTTTAAAGTAATACAGCATCCCAATGGAGGGTACGGTGAGTAGCCCCATAAAGTGGACACCAAACGACAACCCAATTAAAAAAGCAATGAGTACTAACCAACGGTCGCCGCGTGGTTTGAGCATGTCTTCTTCCCAACGTAATCCCAACCAAAACATTGCAGAAGTGATAAGCATTGCCATGGCATACACTTCAGCCTCAACAGCATTAAACCAAAAACTATCTGAAAAGGTATAGCTAAGCGCACCCACAACACCTGCGCCCAAGACTAAAAAGGCTTGCGCGCCTGTTGGATTTGTTTCTTTAAGTATAAATCGTGTAATGATTCGGGTTAGTGACCAGAACATAAACAAAATGGTAAAGGCACTTGCTAGCACCGACATCATGTTTACCCAAAACGCTACACGCTCAGGGCCACTTGCAAAAGAGGAGAAAAAGGCACCCATCATTTGAAAAAGTGGTGCGCCAGGGGGATGCCCAACTTGTAGTTTTGCAGAGGTGGCAATATATTCGCTACAGTCCCAATAGCTTGCTGTGGGTTCTACAGTAAGGAAGTAGGTTACAAAGGCAATACAGAAAACAAACCAGCCCGTGAGGGTATTTCCTTTAGCGTAGTTCATGAGATTTCTAAAGCCGCTAAATTACGATATCTTACAAAACCACAAACAAGATTGTGTAAACTATTGGTGCAACAAAAAGTTTGTTTATTTTTGCATCCGCATTGGCCTATGGTGTAACTGGCAACACGTCTGATTTTGGTTCAGAAGAGTCTAGGTTCGATCCCTAGTAGGCCAACAAAAACCCACTCAAATAAGAGTGGGTTTTTTAGTTTAATCCTCAATCACTCCCGTTTGGTTTTTCCAAAGGGTATGATACTCCGCTTTTTGTGCAAGTAATTCTTGATGAGTACCTTTTTCTATAAGCTTTCCGTTTTTTAATACCACAATACTATCAGCTTCTGTAATGGATTGTAGCCTGTGTGTACTGATAATGATGGTTTTATGTTGATTTTTAAGTGCCTTTACGGCTTTCCAAATATTTTTTTGTGAAGTTCCGTCAAGTGAGGAAGTCGCTTCATCAAAAATTAAGATTTCGGGCTTTTTATACAATGCTCTGGCAATGGCAATTTTTTGCTTTTGTCCCCCTGAAAGGTTTGCTCCATTTTCACCCAAATGCGTTTGAAAACCATTGGGGAGGACTTCAATAAATGATAGTATTTGTAGCGATTTGCAAACTTCTAACACCCTGTCCATGTTGGGGGCTAATTCGCCTATGGCGATATTGTCAACTACATTTCCCGAGAACAGGTCAACTTTTTGCGGAACAACACCAATAATTTCACGCAAACTATCGGTTTCAATATGGTTTAGGTCTATGTCGCCAATAGAAATTTTACCTTTTTGAATGGTATAAATTTTGAGCAAAAGCGAAATAATTGTGGATTTGCCCGAACCACTCTCACCAACCAATGCCGTGATGCTTCCTTTTGGAATAACAAGATTTAGTTTTTTAAACACATCTACACGAGATTCATATCTGAAGCTGACATTTTCAAAAGCAATATCGCCAAGTTTATCTTCAGAAAGAGGTATTTTATCTGCTTCTTTTTCACGCTGTAAGTCCATAATTTCAAACAGGCGGTCGGCAGCAATAAGCGCATTTTGAATTTGCACGTTTGCGCCAATAAGACTTGCTACAGGATTGGTAAAATAGCCAATAATGGCATAAAAGGACATCAGTTCTCCAATGGTAATTTCGCCATCTATGGCATAGTATGAGCCACTCCACAATAGCACAACCGTAAATATTTGCGCTATAGCTTGCGAGCTGTTTGTAGAAAAGATGCTGTTTAATGCCGATTTGTAGCCCGATTTTAGCAGCGCAATAAAACGCACTTCTGTTTTTGTGTTGGCAAAATGTTCCAGTCCAAAATGCTTGATAGTACGAACAGCTTGTAAGGATTCCACAAATTGACTTTCTAAGTCGGCAGCACGTTCCATGATTTTGCGTTCCGTTTTCTTGTTTAGACGATTTACAATAAAATAGACAAGTGCATAAAGTGGAACAACCAACGACATGATAAGGGCAAGTTTCCAGTAATAGGAAAACATAATAGCAAACGAAAAAATAAGAATCAACACATTAACGGCTAGGTTTAGCGAAACCGTATTGATAAAGGTTCTGATTTTGACCGCATCGCCGATGCGTGAAATGATTTCACCAACACGCATGGTGTCAAAAAAAGGTTGTGGAAGTTTTAGCAAATGTTTGTAGTACCCAAGTATAAGCCGTGCGTCTATCTGTTGTCCTGTTTTTACTATAAAAGTATCTTTAAAAATGTTAATGATAATTTGTGCGAACAACAAAACAAGAACCATTACGCTAAGTAAGTTTAGCAGTTTGGTATTTCCGCCTACTAGAACAAAGTCGGTTAGTTTTTGGATATAAATAGAAATGGAAAACCCCAAAAGCACAGACACAATCGACCCCACAGTAGCTTGGAGCACGACAAACTTATGCGGCTTTAGCAAAAACCAAAACCTTTTGTACACAGAGACTTTTTCGTTTTTTGGTGTAAACTCTTGCGATGGAAGCAATAGCATCAGCACACCTGTCCACTCGGCTTCAAATGCAGCAATTGTTTTGTGGTGCATTTTGCCATTTGCAGGATCCATAAGCGTAACATGCGTTTTGCTAACCTTATAGATAACCACGTAGTGGTGTAGCACTTCTTTTACAACAACATGCGCAATGGCAGGAAGGGGAATTTTACGTAAGCTTTCGGTAATGCCTTTAACGCCTTTGGCTTCAAAACCAAGCTTTTCTGCCACCTCAACCATACCAAACATGTTGGTGCCTTTTTTGTCTGTGCTGGCATATTGCCGAATACGCGCTATGGGCAGATGCAGTTTATAGTGTGCGGCTACAGATGCCAAACAGGCAGCACCACAGTCTGTAATATCATGTTGCTTGATGGTGGTTTTGGGCATGGGTGGGGTTTTAGGAAAAAAAGACTGTCTTTTCAGACAGCCTTTTTGTTATATTTTAGCAATGCTTATGAAAGCGCAGCATTTACGCCTGCTTTAAAATGCTCCCAATATGAAATAATTTCCCTAAAAAGTAGTAGCAAAACAGTGTAAATAACCACTTTTATCATTTGGGAAGTATTCATTTTAGTAGAATTAATTTTATCTCTCAAAAATTCACTGAGCTAAATATTCTCCAAGATGCTCGCCAACTTCAAAAGCAAGTGCTACAAAGAGCATAATAAAAACTATTAGCAATAGAATCTTGACTTTTTTTGATTTAAAAACTACCATTGTCCAGAATTAAATTTTTCTTTCACATAACCATATGCAACACCCCATAAAAAAACATTTATGAGAATCCCTCCATTTGTTGATGTTATTTCTTTTTCAGTTAAACGTTTTACGTTTAAATCTTTAAAATTTTCCATAACCGTTTTTTTTATTGTGCTAAAGCTTTGCCAAGTTCCTCCCCCTTGTTAAACACCCAAGCTGCTGCTGTTGATGCTGCTATAACATATTGAAGCCATCCCCCGTTAGTGGCTTTCATCTCTTGGGTTTCCATTTTGGAAACGCCATAGTTATCTAAACATAAATGTATTCATAATTGTAAGATTTAAAATTAATATCCAACAAAGTTAGCGTTGCTTCGTGTAAGTGGTTAGCACGGAAGCATTTTTTTAAAAATGTGCTGACTTATTAAAAAAGAAGCCATTAGAAGAAAAAACATCAAAATAGTATTTACGCTTTTCTTTTTAATTTTCATTAACAACCGCATTTGATTCCGTTTTCAAAATGGTTAACAACTAGTATCCAAGCGAAAACTCTATCGTTAATAATGTTTTTTTTCTCCTTCTCTTGAGAAACATAAGTGCCTTGAACTCATTTATAAGGCGATTTATACTTATATGCCAAATAAATTAGAATTAGATATACTATTAAGTTTATAAAATAAGTCCCGTTGACCTTCCAATTTAGAAACTTATCATAATCAATATTTAACAAATTAATTACAAAAGTCAAACACGCTAATATATATATTAAGGGCTTCATCTAACATATAATTGTACAACCCTCGGAGCTACTTTCAGAATTATGTTCTCTTGTAACATAGCTTACAACAGCAGCACAAACACGGTCAACTGCCCATCTGCTTGCTTTACCTAGATAATACCATCCATTCTCACCTCCATTAATTTGTTGACATTCTTTTTTAGTCAATTCTATTAAGTTTAAATTTTCCATTGTAAGAATTTTAAATATTAACCAGCTTCAAAACCCCTTTCAAAATCCTCAGCTGCCTTGTCCCAATCGGTATTAAGTACAGTAATGGCTAAAGCAATGCACCCAATGACCAGCGCAGCCCATCCCCCGTTAGTGGCTTTCATCTCTTGGGTTTCCACTTTGGAAACGCCATAGTTATCTAAACATAATGTATTCATAATTGTAAGATTTAAAATTAATATTCAGCTAAGTTAGCGTTGCTCCGTGTAAGTGGTTAGCACGGAAGCATTTTTTTAAAAAATGTGCTTCAGCCGTAATATCATGTTGTTTGATGGTAGTTTTGGGCATGGAGTCAAGGAGCTACATAGCTTAAGGCAACAATAGTAGCGTTATAAAAAAAATGTGATAAAACGGCATATTTAAAGCCAATATGAATTCGTATCAGCCCAAAAAATAATGCCGAAACAAATGACAAAAGAAGCAGAATTATTGTGGTAATTAAAGGATCACTTGAAAAGTTTCCTAAATGGCTTATGGCAAACAAAAAAGAAGTGCCATAAAACACAAATGTTAAATTTTTTTTATTTGAAAATTTAGGCTTTATGCGTTTTCTACTAATTACATACAAAACCAATACTAGGGCACCCAAATAAAAACTTTTTTGCGAGAAATTAAAAAGTGAAAACATAGAAAAAGGAATAGTACAGAGAAAAATAATATCGACACTATAGTTCTTTAAATGCAATGGATACCTAAAAACAAATTCTTCAAATATTGCAGGAAGTATTGCTATTGATATTATCTGTTCAACAAAAGATAATTTATCTATGAAGTTCTCTAAATCTGTAGCTTCACCAAAGTCTAATAAAAAAACAAACGGGATATTAATCGTCAAGTTCCCGAGTGTAAAAATCACGAACCATTTTAGCTTATTGCTAAAATAACTTGTAGAAGCAAACGGGTCTTTGATAAGCGAAAGAAAAGTCAACTTTTTTTAATTAAAGGAATTAACACATCCACAACTAATACATAAGCGAATGACACATACAACAAGGGTTTTCTAAATGGAAAATCAATTTGAGCAATACTTGCAATGGCTACTATTAAGGTGGCAAGGTGAATTATATTGTTAAATACTTTCATTTAAAATATGAAATTAGAGCAAAACCACACAGGATTTATTAAAAATGATGCTCTTGCTCTAATACTTTTTTAAACAGAAACACTTAATAGTGAAAAGCCCCACCATATTTACCTCCATTTGATGAGCTGGCATGACCAGCCTGACCTTTAAGGGGTCCAGAAATAGAATCATTCAAGCAATTATCACATGCTTCATTGGCAGCAGCATATGCTACAACTATAGCTCTAACTATTTTCCACCACGAAGCACCGCCATTAACGGCTTTCATTTCTTGGATTTCCATTTTGGAAACGCCATAGTTATCTAAACATAATGTATTCATAATTGTAAGATTTAAAATTAATATTCCGCTAAGTTAGCGTTGCTCCGTGTAAGTGGTTAGCACGGAAGCATTTTTTTTAAAAAATGTGCTTCCGCCGTAAATTTTTTTTGCCACTCCCTCCCGTATTACTTCAATTTTTACCTTCATTTTAATATCAAATTCATTGTTTAAATAAAAGAATGTTTTGCGCTTACGGCTATAAGCAATTTTTGCACCATAAAACTTTAGCTTACCAACCAAAAAATAAATGTTACGCCTACTTGTACAGAGTTGTTTTGCTATAGCCGCAGGGCTCCCTGTATTTTCAGCTCTTATACGTTGGTGCAATTGGTGTAATCGTTCTATATGTTTTAAATTAAGCATCATTCATGGTTTTTTGCGGGGTTAAGCCAGTCGTCAACATTGTCGTATAAAAGTTGAAATAGGCTTCTTTGGGTTAGTACAAACTGTGCCGTTAGTGTCATCCCTTTTTTAAGGCTTCCACCCGTACCGTTTTTTAAAAAAAGCGCAGGCTCGTTTAGGGCACATCTTAGCTTAAATACAGGAGTGTTGTCTATAAGTTCAATGTCGTCCCCAATGCTTAACACCTTGCCAGTAGCAAAACCCCATTGGTTGTAGTTATAGGCGTCTATCTGAAATTTAACTTCTTTGTTTTTATAGATATAGCCAATGTCTGTAGGAGCAACGAAACACTCCACAATAAGTTCACCTTGCGGAGAAAGTTGTGCAATAGGTTGCCCTGCACTTACAAACCCAAGTGGTTTTATGCCTTGTACTTCTAAGAGCGTACCTGTAGCAGGTGCAACAACCACAAACTGTGCGCTTGCTTCAATCCATTGTTTTTGGGTGCTTTGTAGTTCTAAAACAGCTCTATTTAGTTCTGAACGGAGCGCTTCCCAATTGTTGGCGTGTTCTCGTTTCCAATTGTTCAGCTCGCTGTTGGAGAGGTTATATTGCAAGGCGGTTTGTTCAAAATCTACCGTGCTAATAACCCCTTTTGCATAGAGCAATGAATCGCGTTTGTAGGTTTGCGTGGCTTGTTTGTGTCTTACACGAAGTTTGTTAAGCCCTTGGCGGTAAAGCGCATAGACAGAGATATATTCTTTGGTTTGCACATTGTTCATGGTTTTGGTGCGGAACGAAAGTAATTTTCCTAAATCCGAAATAAGCTTTCTTTTTTCGGCTAATTGGGAAGTAAGTAAATGCTGTTTTTCATCATATGCAGGGTCTTTAATCACTAGGAGCGTATCGCCCTGCTGTACAAATTTATTTGCTTCTATGTGCGTGGAAACGACAACACCAGGCTGTAGCGGAAAAATACTGATACGCTCGTCTTTTGGCACAATAATTCCTCGTGCAGAAGCATACACATCAACATATAAAAAAGGCAAGGAAATAAGTATTG
>DLPY01000056.1 GCA_002478685.1 Flavobacteriaceae bacterium UBA7446 | reverse complement strand
AGGAAGTATATTTGTGCTTGCGTTTTTGTAGGGTACCTTAGCTCAGTTGGTAGAGCAAAGGACTGAAAATCCTTGTGTCCCTGGTTCGATTCCTGGAGGTACCACAAAACCCTTTTGCTTTCGCAAAGGGGTTTTTTTGTTTTGTGTTTCTTGATTGTTAACCTACATTTGATACTCCGCTATTTTTAAAACTCATTTAAGACCCTATATTTGCACGAGAATCCTTGCTTAGAATTAAAACATGTTTTTAATGTCTTTTGACTGGACAAACATCTTAGTCCCACTTTCCATAATTCTGATGGTTGTTTACGCAGTATGCCTCATTCTGATTTTTTTCTATGCGCTTTGTCAGTTGAGTTTATTGATTAACTATTTCCGTCAAAAAAGCAAAAGCAGTCAAGACATAGTTTTTAACTTTAACAATCCAGAAGAAGTTCCAAACGTTACCATCCAGTTACCTGTTTATAACGAACTCTATGTAATAGAGCGATTGTTGGATTTTGTGTCTGAAATTGAATACCCAAAAGGAAAATTAGAGGTACAAGTGCTAGACGATTCCACAGATGAATCTGTGAAAATTACGGTAAATAAAATTTCCTCTCTTTGCGCCAAAGGTCATAATATTATTCATGTGCGTCGCACCAACCGCGAGGGGTTTAAAGCAGGTGCGCTAAAAGAAGGATTGAAAACTGCAAAAGGCGATTTTATTGCCATTTTTGATGCCGATTTTACTCCTAAAAAAGATTGGTTGCTGCAAACCATTCCCTACTTTAAAAACGAAAAAATCGGTGTTGTTCAAACCCGTTGGGGACACATTAATCGAGATTTCTCCATATTAACCAAAGTACAAGCATTTGCCCTCGACATGCACTTTACACTTGAGCAAGTTGGGCGCAATTACGGTGGGCATTTTATGAATTTTAACGGTACTGCAGGTGTTTGGCGCAAAACCTGTATTGAGGACGCTGGAAACTGGGAAGGTGATACCCTTACTGAAGACCTTGATCTAAGCTACCGTGCGCAACTCAAAGGGTGGAAGTTTAAATATTTGGAAGATGTTGAGACTCCTGCTGAGCTTCCAGTTGTAATGAGCGCTGTTCGTTCTCAACAGTTTCGATGGAATAAAGGAGGGGCTGAAAATTTCCAAAAAATGATTGGCAAAGTATTTAGTACACCTAACCTTAGTTTAAAAACACGACTCCATGCCATTATGCACTTGCTTAATAGTAGTATGTTTTTATCAGTACTTACGCTAGCTATTTTAAGCATCCCGATGCTGTATATCAAAAACGAATGGGGACACTTTAGCTGGTTTTTCAACATTACAAGTTTATTCATCATAAGTACAATCATTTTCTTTATATGCTATTGGTTTACCTATAAACGAATTCACGGAGGCGGTTTTGTAAACTTTCTTGAGTTCAGTAAAAGTTTTGTAACATTTTATGCTGTTGCTATGGGTTTTTCAGTGCATAATTCCAAAGCAGTTCTGGAAGGTCATCGAGGAGAACGCAGCGAATTTGTGCGCACTCCAAAATTTAATCTTTCCAAGTTTAAAGATAATTTTAAATCCAACAAATACCTTCAAAAAAAGGTCTCTAAAAACACTGTTTTAGAAACCTTTTTGATGTTGTACTTCCTCTTTGGTATGACAAGTGCTTTTTTTGTTGGGAACGAAGGCGATTTTGGATTGTTTCCTTTTCACTTGTTGCTTTTTATTGGATTTGGTTTTGTGGCGTACAGCTCAATAAGAAACAGTATTTAAGCTACAACATTTTTAGTTGCTTTACCTCACTTTGGGAGAGGTGACGCCAATGTCCGCGGGGTAAGTCTTTTTTGGTTAATCCTGCAAACAATACCCTGTCGAGTGATACCACTTCATACCCCAAATGTTCAAAAATGCGGCGTACAATACGGTTTCTACCTGAATGAAGCGCAATACCCACTTCCCTTTTTGAAGCACCTTGCACAAAGCTAATTTCATCAGCTTTGATAGCGCCATCATCAAGTGTAATACCGGTTTTAATGCATTGCAGATGTTTTCCGCTAACAGTTTTGTCAAGCACCACATGGTATAATTTTTTAACCCCAATGCTGGGATGCGTTAGCTTTTTTGCTAAGTCGCCATCGTTAGTAAAAAGCAGCAAGCCTGTTGTTGGACGGTCAAGTCTGCCTACAGGGACAATACGTGATTTAGTCGCGTTTACCACCAAATCCATTACAGTTCGGCGTCCTTTTTCGTCTCTAGTGGTAGTAATAAAACCTTTAGGTTTATTAAGAAGTACATAAGCAGGCTTTTCGGCTTGTAGCTTCTGACCATCAAAATGTACCACGTCCTTAGGCTTTACTTTATAGCCAAGCTCGGTCATGATTTTATTATTGACCTTAACAGCGCCCAACTGAATATGCACATCGGCTTCGCGACGCGAACAAACGCCCGCATGGGCAATAAACTTGTTTAACCGAATGCCTTCTTGAGACTTTTTTGAATTTTCTTTTTTCATCTAATTGATATTGAATCACCCATTTCAGTATACCGAAACGGAGTGCAAAAGTTAGCAGCTTAAATGGATAGGCTTAGTAAAGGTAAACTTATTATACCCAATAAAATAATAAGTCGTACAAATTGAAGCAATAATCCCATATGCCACGTACTGCGAACACGCCAAAGCAATACCACCAAAATAATTAGAAAAATAGCAGCCGCAACAAAATAATATCCCATGGCATTTAACTCAAAAAAAGTGCATAGCAGCACAATAACCAAAAGCGCACAAACAATAAGTACACTTATTAGTTGTTTGGTCTTATGCTCGCCCCAAACCACAGGAAAGGTACGGTAATTTTGCGCCATATCTCCTTTGATATTGTATAAGTCTTTTACAAATTCTCGTACGCTCACAAGCGTATACAAGTAGGTAGCGTGAGTCAAAATTTCAATGGAAAAGTTGTTGTAATAGACCGTTATGGCAAAAAAAGGCAGCACTGTAAGCAAGGTACTCGTAAGTGTTCCAAACCAAAGATCCCGTTTCAATAATGATGAATACAAAAACATGGCTAGCATATAGGACGTAAAAAATACCACGGCACGAAACGAAACATAACTAGACACCAAAAGTGCTAAAACAGAGCAGGTAAAATACACCCCAAGTTTTGTTTTTGCAGAAACATGTCGTTCCAAAAACGTTTTTTCTGGTCGGTTAATAAGATCTTTTTCTTCGTCAAAAAAGGCATTGAAAATATATCCTCCCGACACACTAAACGCTGTTGCAAACACGATAAGCCAAAGATTTATATCAAGCAACGTATATACAATATCTTTTGATGAAAATATAAAAACAGATGTGAGTAGCTGCGCCAGCATCAGTACAGAAACGTTAATTCCGCGTACCAATGAAAACAACCCAATTGCCTGTAAAAACAATCGTTTTGTAGGTAATGAAGGTTTCATGTTAAAATGTATATACGACCTCTAATTTATGGTCGGAAAGAAGTGCTTTTGCTTTAGGTAAGTCTTGTGTAAATCCAAGAATATAACCTCCCCCACCAGAGCCGCATAGTTTAAGGTAGTAGGCGTTGGTTTCTAATCCCTTTTTCCAAATTGAAAGAAAAAGCTTTGGAATCATAGGGCTAAAGTGGTGCAATACTACTGATGATAATTTTTTTACATCTAAAAAAAGTGACGAAATATTACCACTCAAAAAATGCTCAATACAACGATCGGATATGGCAATAAATTCATCTTTCATCATTTTGCGGAAAGCAGGTGCTTCAAAATTGTCTAAAAAAATGGACACTAATGGTGCTGTTTTGCTCGTCATTCCACTGTCTAACAAAAATATCGCTGCCTTGCCTTGTTGTGACTGTGACGGAATTCCCGTAGGTTCAATTTTAGATTTGGAATGAATCAATATAGGCAAACTCAAAAAACTATTGAGGGGATCAAGTCCAGAAGATTTTCCGTGGAAAAAAGATTCCATTGCCGCAAAAATTGTCTTAAGTTTGGTGAGTTTGGTATGAGTCAAATTTTCCAAAACCGTAATTTTCTCAAGCGCATAGCGATCATAAATAGCAGCCACCAGCGCACCACTGCTTCCTACACCATATCCTTGCGGAATGCTACTGTCAAAATACATGCCTTTGGTCAAATCGGAAGTAAGTCTATCAAAATCAAATTGCACCAAATGGGAATCAATTGTAGCAAGATATTTGGCAAAATCATGGAGTTTTTCATTGGATTGTACTGCAGTTTCAGCTGTATTATAGTCCATCCGCAACGCGCCCTTGTAATAATTATAGGGTATAGATAATGCTTTGGAGTCTTTTATAATACCGTACTCCCCAAAAAGCAAAATCTTTGCGTAAAAAAGTGGTCCTTTCACAACAACAAACTTAGTACTTTTTTATTCCTGTTCCAACCTTATCATGCAGACATTGTTGGTTTTCACAATACTGAAGCAGTTCGGCTTCAATAAATTGTTTTACTTGGGCAGCAAATTTGCTTGGATAAATTACATGCACATTTGCACCTGCATCAAGGGTAAAGCAAACCGGAATATTGGTTTCTTTTCTCAACGCCCATATTTTATTAATCACCATTAGAGTATTGGGCTGCATCAAAATAAAATACGGGTCAGAAGTCATCATCATAGCGTGAAGGTGCAATGCTTCCTTTTCTACAATTGAAATAAATGCATCTAAATCGCCTTGTTGTAAAATAGGCAAAAGTTTGGCAAGGTGGGCATTGGCTTGTGCAAAGCGTTGCTCGGCATATGGATGTTGGTGCATAAGCTTATGTCCTAAGGTGCTGCTTACCTGTTTTTGTCCTTTGTCTATCAACAAAATGCTATCGCAATAGTCCGTAAAAACAGGGTGAATATCACTTACAGGAACAGCCCATAAATCGGATGCATTAGCAATGGCGGTGTGTGTTCCCCATGCCATCATAGGACCCTGCGTACTGCGGCAAGCACTACCCGAACCCAATCGTGCTAAAAATGAAATTTTGTTGTTTTTTTCTTCTTCAGACAACGGGCTAAGCTGTGCCTCTAAATCTACCAAACAAGCTGCTAAAGCTGCCATAGAAGAAGCCGATGAAGCAATGCCACTACTATGCGGAAAAGTGTTTAGCGATGATATTGTCAGCCGATAGTGTGCTAAAAAAGGTTGGTAAGGTAAAATATTAGCAAAAAATGTTTCCAATTTTGGACGGAAACTCGGCTTTTCCACACCTTCAAAAACAATGGTAAATGATACGCTTTTTGATTGGCTTTCAAGAGGCATAAATTCTACTTGCGTTTGGGTAACTGCATCAGAAAGCGTAAAGCTTAACGAAGTGTTTTTGGGCAGCTGGGATACCGCTTTACCCCAGTATTTCACAAGGGCAATGTTACTGGGTGCCTGCCAACGAGAAGTAAAGCTAGCATCTGCGTTTAGTGCGTTTTTTGCAATAAAGCGTTGTTCCATAATTTGGCAAATATACGACCTATAGTTTTTTGATACTGCTGCTTACAACAGTCTAGTATATTATTGTTAAATTTGCAAAACTTAAATAAGTTTCTATGATGTTTTCTAAATCTATTTTATTGTCTACACTTGTAGCATTCTTATATTTTTATTTTGTGCCTTGGGGGTTTTACACTTTTGCAGCTGAGTGTCTTCAAGAGTATGTACTAATCCCAACAATGCGTGAAAATATCATGCCTGGTGTATTAGCCATTGGTGTTTTACTGATGTCTTTTGCCTTCGTACACATTTTCCAAAGATGGTCTGGAGGTGTATATTTTAACAAAAGAGGCTTCTACTTTGGATTTTGGTTCGCACTATTTGAGGCAGTTGCTATAGGCATTATTCGCTATGCTACCACAGAAATAGTTGCAGCGCAATACTATGTACTTGATGGCATTTTTTGGACTGCTATGTATTCCGTTGGTGGTGTTCTTGTGGCAATTGTTTTCAGAAAAACGAGTTAAATTTTTAAACGTAGTTTTATTTATAACCCCTCCCTACAAATCGGGATGTTTATTTTTAATTCACATTCACCACTTCTTGAATTTCGGGAGCGTATTTTTTAATCGTAAGTTCAACCCCTTGTTTTAAGGTCATTTGATTTACGGAGCACCCCACACAGGCACCTAAAAGCTGAACTTTTACGGTTTGGTTTTCTATGCCTATAAGTGCAATATCGCCGCCGTCGGATTTTAAAAAAGGTCTAATTTCTTCCAGAGCTTGTTCTACGCGTTGATTTAGGTCACTCATTGTTACTTTTTTGTCACGGCAGCACAACCTGCCATGGTGGTTATTTTTATTGCCTCGGTGGGCGGTAATTGCTTGTTGCGCACAACTACTTGTTGCACCACTTCTCGGGTAACTTTAGTCAAAGCATCGGCAACAGCCGTATTTTCCTGCATAGCTGCTGGGCGTCCAATATCTCCTGCCTCCCGAATGCTTTGCACCAACGGCAGTTCGCCCAAAAACGGCACATCCAAATCAGAAGCCAAATAGCGTGCACCTGCTTTTCCAAAGATATAATATTTGTTATTTGGAAGTTCCTCAGGAGTAAAATACGCCATATTCTCGATAACTCCCAATACTGGTACTTGAATATTTTCTTGCTGGAACATTGCCACACCTTTTTTGGCGTCTGACAACGCTACCGTTTGCGGAGTGCTTACCACAACCGCACCTGTTATGGGCAACGATTGCATGATGCTTAAATGAATATCGCCCGTGCCCGGCGGTAAGTCAATCAACAAAAAGTCTAATTTTCCCCATGCGGCATCAAAAATCATTTGATTTAATGCTTTAGCAGCCATAGGACCGCGCCAAATAACTGCTTGATCGGGTTTGGTGAAAAAACCGATGGAAAGTAGTTTTACACCAAAATTTTCTACAGGCACCATCTTTGACACCCCATCTATATTTTTTGCCAAGGGTTTTTCGTTTGCCACATCAAGCATAAGGGGCATAGACGGCCCATAAATATCGGCGTCTAATACGCCAACCTTAAACCCCATATTGGATAGCGTTACCGCCAAATTTGCCGTAACGGTAGATTTTCCCACACCGCCTTTTCCAGATGCTACCGCCACAATGTTTTGAATGCCTGGAATGGGTTTTCCTTTGATAAGATTGGTGTTCTGCTTTTTTTCGGGAGCATTTACGGTAATGTTTACCGTAATTTTTGCTTTCTCATACACCTTATCGTGAATGGTTTTCATAACCTCTACCTCCACTTTTTTCTTGGCTTGCAGCGTAGGATTGCCCATCACAATATCCACCACAACCTCATCGCCAAAAATGTTGATGTTTTTAACCGCCTGGGCTTCCATCAAATTTTTTCCTTCGCCGGGTAAACTAATGGTTGTCAGTGCGTTTTCGATTGCGGAGCGTGTAATTTTCATTAAATCTAAATAAGATTACAAATATAGGGTATCGGGCTAAGAATAGTCCTATTCATTTGGATGCCATAAAACTTTATCAAAATCTTGAATTTGGTCATCAATAATAGTGTGCCCTTCAGACTCCAAAAGTTGTTGCATGGTGTTAATCCCGCCAAAATGATGCTTCCCAGTAAGCACGCCATTTCGGTTTACCACGCGGTGTGCAGGAACATCGTGCAGGGCATGTGCCGCATTCATGGCATAGCCTACGGTTCGCGCGCTACGCGCAGCTCCCAAAAAACGGGCTATGGTACCATAGGTGGTTACTTTTCCATAAGGCACTTGGCGCACGACTTCATATACGCGTTCAAAAAAATCATTCGGCTGGGACATCTGTAGGGAATAAGAATTTAAGATAAGTGATGGGAATTCCTTGCTCGCGGTATTGCTGTTCGTAAAAAGTTTGAATACCAACAACGTCTTGTGGTGCATGCACATACTGATATATGTCGTGATGCGCCATCTGAGGTGTGATATTCCAGCCGTCTAATATACCTAGTGTATAGCCGTGCAAAAAAGCGGAATCGGTTTTTAAATGTACCACGCCCTGTGGTTTTAGCACCTGCTGATAACGTCGCAAAAAGGTGGGGTTTGTGAGTCGGTGGTGGGTGCGTTTAAATTTGTATTGCGGGTCTGGAAATGTTATCCAAATTTCTGACACCTCCCCTTTAGCAAAAACGTAATCTAACAATTCGATTTGCACACGTACAAATGCTACATTTTTTAGGCCTTCTTCGAGAGCTGTTTTGGCACCACGCCAAAATCGCGCACCTTTAATGTCAATACCTATGTAGTTTGTATTTGGGGTTTTTCGTGCCAGTCCAACTGTGTATTCGCCCTTGCCACAACCAAGTTCTAGTACAACGGGATTTGGATTGCCAAAATAAGATTCCCAAGCCCCCTTTTGTAAAAAATTATCAGACAATAACGCCTCACGAGTGGGCTGAATGACATTCGCAAACGACTCGTTTTCTTTAAAGCGCTTTAATTTATTCTTACTTCCCAAAACGTATACTTAGATAGCAGAAGTGTTAACTTCACCTTTGCTTAAGGTAAACGAAAATTCGGAACCAATTTCAGGCTGACTTTCTACAAAAATTTGCTCGCCATGTGCTTCAATAATATGCTTCACAATTGAAAGACCTAATCCTGACCCCCCCATACTGCGGTTTCCACTTTTATCAACTCGGTAAAAGCGTTCAAACAATCGCGGCAAGTGCTCTTCTTCAATCCCTTCTCCATTGTCCCAGATACGAACAATCACTTTGTTCTCATAAATGGGCTGAATACTTACCTCAGTTGTCCCTTTAATTTTGCCGTATTTTATAGAGTTCATAATAAGATTCGTAAGCACCTGTTGTACTCGTTCCCTGTCAGCATAAACAGAGATGGGTTCTTTATATTTTTTATCAAATTCCAGATTAATGTTTGACTTAGAAGCTTGCATTTCTAACATGTCAAACACACTTTGAATCAAATCAATAATATCAAAATAAAACAAATCCAGCTCCGTATTTCCCTTTTCTAAGTTGGTTAGCAAATCAAGGTCTTTTACGATATAAATCAGCCGTTCCACACCCTTGCTAGCACGTGATAAATACTTTTTGTTTACATTTTTGTCTTTCATAGCACCATCCAAAAGGGTCAATATATATCCTTGGACAGTAAACAATGGGGTCTTTAGTTCGTGTGCGACATTACCCAAAAATTCACGCCTAAAAGCGGCCTGATTTTTCAAGCTGTTAATTTCAACGCTACGTTTTAAAGCAACTTGCTTTACATTATTTAGCAAAGAATCCATATCCTTGGTAATGAGAAAATCATTTAACTCATCGCTAAAGTTTGGGTCTAAATCTTCATATATACGTTTGATTTTCAGATAAGTGTAATTTTGGATATGGTATCGGAATATTAAAAAACAAACCAAAAAAGCAAGAACAAAAGATAAAGCGAATGGCAATATGCTTTCCTGATCAAAGTAAGTCTCTTTGGTGAAAACAAATAAGAGGGTTGCATTAATACCAGTAACAAAAATTGTTATCACAAAGGATAAAAGCGATGAAAAGCGGTATGCTTTACGTGGTTTTTTTGTCATGCTATACCACGTATTTATAGCCTACTCCCTTGACTGTTTTAAAGTGTTTATCACCTATTTTTTCGCGCAATTTCCTAATGTGAACATCAATAGTTCTACCGCCTACAACAACCCCATTACCCCAAACTCGATTTAGAATTTCTTCGCGCTCAAAAACTTTTTGTGGCTTGGAAGCCAACAACGAAAGCAACTCAAACTCTTTCCGTGGTAAAAAAATGGCCTCGTCTTTGTAAATGATTTTATATTCCTCCCTATTAATAGCCAAATCACCAACTTCAACAATTTCATTTTTTGGTTCAGCTGATTTAAAACGGCGCAAAATGGCTTTTATTTTACTAACCAAAACCTTTGGCTTAATAGGCTTGGTGATATAGTCATCAGCTCCTGCCTCAAGACCTGCAACTTGCGAGTAATCTTCGCCACGAGCTGTCAAAAAAACAATAGCCAAATTAGGTGACTTAGACTGTTTACGAAGGTGCTCACAGGTTTCAATGCCGTCCATTTCGGGCATCATCAAATCTAATAAAACCAAGTGGGGTTTCCATGATGCAGCTTTTTCAAGCGCCTCTATTCCGTTTACGGCTTTATCAACCTGATAACCTTCGGCTGTTAAATTATATTCTAAAATTTCTAAGATATCTGGCTCATCGTCAACCAATAAAATACGGGTATGTTTTTTTTTCATGCTTTGGTGTTGTTAATCCAAAAATAAAAAAATACAGATAGTTTTTATGTTGTTGTGTTAAAAAAATACTCAATACATTTGAGCAGTAATGATATATTTCGAAAAACAAGCATTTGAGCTTTTAAAATATCAATATCATCATAACGATGTGTATCGCTCTTATTGCGATTTGATAAACGTAGATCCCTCGGATGTACATAAACTCACAGATATACCATTTTTACCTATAGCACTATTCAAATCTCACCTCATAAGCTGCACCAAAAAAAGTGAAATGATTTTTGAAAGTTCTGGAACAGGTGGCCCTGTAAGTCAGCATCATGTGGCATCACTTGCCGCCTACGAACAAAGCTTCAATGCAGGCTTCTCGCATTTTTATGGTGCAGCTTCTGATTACCATATTTTGGCACTTTTGCCAGGCTATCTTAAGCGTCCAAATGCGTCTCTGGTGTATATGTGTCGCCATTTGATTCGGCAAGCAAAACCCAACAATAGTGGGTTTTATTTGAATCAATTTGAGACACTAAAAAACGTACTAATAGCATTAAATAAAAAGAAACAAAAAACACTTCTCATAGGTGTAAGCTTTGCGCTATTGGATTTTTGTGAGGAATATCCTATGCAGCTACAACACACCACAGTAATGGAAACTGGGGGCATGAAGGGCAGGCGAAAAGAACTTATCCGCGAGGAACTGCACGAAAGGCTTAAAGCAGGGTTTGGCGTGGAAAATATCCACAGCGAATACGGCATGACAGAACTACTATCACAAGCCTATTCAAAAGGAAATGGGATTTTTAAGCCTTCGCCCAGCATGCGTGTTTTTGTACGGGATGTCCACGATCCAAAAAAAGTGACTTCAACAGGCTATGGCGGGCTTAATATCATTGACCTATCCAACAAAGAGTCATGCGCATTTATTGCCACGCAAGATTTAGGCAAATGCCATGAAAACGGTCAGTTTGAAGTGCTTGGACGTTTTGACGCAGCGGATGTTCGTGGGTGTTCGCTTATGACGGCATAACTACCAATAAAAAATAGTTTTTCTTCCCGCGTTGCAATAGCACATAGCGGTCGCAGATTATATCTGCTGTAGTGATACTTTTGGCTTCGGTTACTTTTTCTTTATTAACCGAAATCGAATTTTCTTTTAACGCTCGTCTCGCCTCACCATTTGATTTTAAAAACCCTGTGCTCGCTAGTACATCCATTACGGCAAGTCCGTCTCCATCGATTAAATTGGCGGAAACTTCGGCCTGAGGGACACCCTCAAACACATCCAAAAGCGTTTGAGCATCTAAGGTTTTAAGCGTTTCTGCAGTGGCTTTCCCAAACAAAATTTGAGTTGCTTGCTCAGCGCGAGACACGTCTGCTGCGCTGTGTACCATAGTCGTAACTTCTTGTGCTAGTATACGTTGGAGCTGTCGCTGGTGTGGTGCTTCACGGTGCGATGCGATTAACGCGTCGATTTCTTCTTTGCCCAAAAATGTAAATATCTTAATGTATTTCTCAGCGTCCTCATCCGATGCATTCAACCAATACTGATAAAATTTGTACGGCGACGTTTTTTCACGGTCTAACCAAACATTCCCACTTTCTGTTTTTCCAAATTTGGTGCCATCGGCTTTGGTAATTAACGGACACGTCAGCGCATAGGCTTTGCCTGCCAATTTTCTTCGAATAAGTTCCGTGCCTGTGGTGATGTTTCCCCATTGGTCGCTTCCGCCCATTTGCAGCAAGCAGTTGTGATGTTGGTATAAATGAAGAAAATCATACCCCTGAATAAGTTGGTAGGTAAATTCAGTAAAAGACATGCCTTCTTTGGCATCTGCGCCAAGACGTTTTTTTACCGAATCTTTAGCCATCATATAATTCACGGTCAGGTGTTTTCCAATATCACGAGCAAAGTCAATCAAACTAAACGACTGCATCCAATCGTAATTATTGACCAACACAGCACCATTTTCTTTGGAGCTATCAAAATCCAAAAATTTGGCAAGTTGCTTTTCCAAACCTGCACAGTTGTAGGTAAGCGTTTCGTTGTCTAATAGGTTTCGCTCCGCAGATTTCCCCGATGGGTCGCCAATCATTCCTGTGGCAGCGCCCACAA
This sequence comes from Flavobacteriaceae bacterium UBA7446, assembly GCA_002478685.1. Lineage (GTDB taxonomy): Bacteria > Bacteroidota > Bacteroidia > Flavobacteriales > Flavobacteriaceae > UBA7446. The sequence goes on along the minus strand of DLPY01000056.1, from coordinate 17,974 downwards.
GCGCATAGGGTTTGTGTCCGTATCGCTGAAAATGCATCAAAATCATGATTTGAACCAAACTCCCAATGTGCAGCGAATCTGCTGTTGGATCAAAGCCAATATAACCTGCAGTCATGCCTTTGGCAAGCGTTTCGGCAGTTTCGGGCATGATGTCGTGCACCATTCCGCGCCATGTTAGTTCTTCAACAAATGATGCCATAAAATTCGTTTTTACAAATATAGACCTCTACAAATGAACCCAAAAGCGAATACAAAAATTATTCTCGGCGCATTGATTCTTTCAATTCTTGTAAAGTGTCCTGCTTTTGCAAATTTTCCAATTCGGCTTTCACCGACTCAAATATTTTTATATAAAGTTTGGGCTTGGATGCGTAATAAACATTGCTTTGTGCAAATATTGTGCTATCATTATTATGAAAGGTATACAACGAGTCCATAGGTATAAAGTTGTCTTTAGCGTAGTTAGTGGATGCATTGAGCAATGCCAAATCAACATGAAAATTAATCATTTGTTCTGAAGACATAAGTGCATCTGGCTTTGCAATGCGATCTTGGGCACAACCAGCAAGAATCAAAAAAATCAACATCAAAAAAACTTTTTTCATCTGGTAAAAGTAAGTGCTTTGGCATTTCGCGTTTGTGCAAAATCACCCTGATTATATAACATTTTACCGTTGATGATGGTGTGCGTGACTGTACCGTGCAAAGTAGTGCCTTCCAATGGTGACCAACCGCATTTATACAACACATTTTCTCGAGTCACTGTTTGCGTTTGTTGCGTATCCACTAAAACCAAATCGGCAAAATATCCTTCACGTACATAGCCACGATCTTCAATATCAAATAAGATCGCGGGATTATGACACATTTTTTCGACTACTTTTTCTAATGTTATTTTTCCCTGTTGCACACACTCCAACAACACAGGAAGTGCGTGTTGCACCATGGGACCTCCTGAAGGGGCTTTGGTGTACACTTCTGCTTTTTCCTCCAACGTATGAGGAGCATGATCAGTGGCAATTATGTCAATGCGATCATCGTTTAAGGCTTCCCATAATCTATCACGGTCATGTGCTGTTTTTACGGCAGGATTCCATTTAATGTGTGTTCCTTTTTGTGCATAATCGTTGTCCGAAAACCACAAATGATGAATGCAAACCTCAGAAGTGATTTGCTTCTGGGCTAGAGGAACTGCATTGGAAAATAGCTCTGTTTCTTTTGCAGTAGATAAGTGAAACACATGAAGTCGAGCCCCAGTTTCTTTGGCTAGTGCAATTGCTTTTGACGATGATAAATAACACGCCTCTTCAGAACGAATATCGGGGTGGTGCACAATAGGAATATCATCCCCAAAGGTCTTTTTGAATTTTACCAAATTGCTTTTGATAGTTTGTTCATCTTCGCAGTGCACTGCAATAGGCAGCTTAAATACGTTGAAAATCTCCTTTAATGTGTTGGGGTCGTCCACAAGCATATTTCCCGTAGAGGAACCCAAAAAAAGTTTTAGGGCAGGTGTTGTTTTTGGATTAATCGCTTTAATCTGATCCAAATTGTCATTTGTTCCACCAAACATAAACCCATAATTCACCCAAGAAGTTTGCGCAGCAACGGCTAATTTTTTAGCGTAAGCATCGGTATTGGTAGTTTGTGGATTGGTGTTGGGCATTTCCAAATATGAAGTAATTCCACCCGCCACACAAGCCTTAGACTCTGTTCCAATAGTTGCTTTGTGTGTAAGTCCAGGTTCGCGAAAATGGACTTGATCATCAATACAGCCTGGTAATAAATGTTTTTCGTGTGCATCTATCACTTCCATATCTTTTGATGCAATAATGGTTGGTGCAATTTTTGAAATGCGCTCACCTTCAATCAGCACATCTAGTTTTACTATTTTACCTTCATTGACAACCTGTGCACCTTGAATGAGTAACTTATTCATGTTTTTGTTTTTTGAACATACTCCGCCATTTCATGGTCCAAATTCCAAAAATAGCTTCGCTTATGATGGAACTGTTCATTTTTGAATCGCCTTGAATTCTGTCTGTAAAAATAATAGGGAATTCGGCAATACGAAAACCCTTTTTCCACGCCCAAAATTTAAGCGCAATTTGAAAGGCATATCCCTTAAACTGAATATCTTCTAAGTCCAACGCGCGAAGCACATCAGTGCGATGTCCCACAAACCCTGCAGTGGGGTCTGCAATGGGAAGTCCCGTAATAAGTCGCACGTAAAGCGACGCACCCAGCGATAGCATGATTCTTCCCAACGGCCACTGTCTCACACGAATTCCTTTTTTGTAGCGTGAGCCAACAACTAAATCAGCTTTGTTATGCTCTAATACCTCAAGCATAGGCACAAGTGCCTCTGGCGGGTGTGAAAAATCAGCATCCATTTCAAAAAGATATAAATATCCTTTGTCGAGTGCCCATTTAAATCCGTGAACATAAGCTGGACCAAGCCCTTCTTTTTTTTTGCGCACAGTAAGCTGTACTTGCAGGTGTTGCTCCATCAAACCTTCTACAATTGCTGCTGTCCCATCTGGAGAATTGTCATCTACAACCAAAATATCGGTGGCAATGGGTAATGCCAAAACCGCCTTAATGATAGATTGAATATTTTCAGCCTCATTATAGGTGGGGATAACAACAACAACTGGATTCATTAGCAGCTAAAATACGTATTTAAATGTGTGAGCCTACCTTAAAAAAATAGATACTTTTGTGGTATGTACACGCTTAGGGAGCTTAGCACATCACATTTGGGACTTTACCTACTAGTTGTCCTTGTACTTTTTGTAGTTCTAAAATTTCTCAACCCCGTGCGATACCATTCAATGGTGTTTTTTTGGAAACGATCAAACAGCAATGCAGAACTCTATAAGCCCTTCAACGAAAGCAAAGCTTTTTCGCTGGTCGGTTTTGTTTTTAGAGCACTTATTTTTGGGCTGATGACGCAGGTGTTTCTCTCTGAAAATCTTAGTGCTGCTAGTTTCGACATCCCTATTTTATCATGGGCAGGAATGTTTGTACTGTTTTGGGCAGCAAAAACACTTTTAGAAGGCGGCTTAGTTGCCATGCTGGGAAAACAAGAAGGGCTTTTAAAAATATTTTACATACGCACTGTCTTTAAAGAAAAGTGGGCTTTTATATTTGCCTGCTTGACGTTAATACTCATTTATGTTTCGTTGTCATCCATAGGTACACGCTTATTAGCATTGGGATATCTAATTGGATTAATAGGAATACACTTTCGTTTTATAAAATTATATTTTAGATTAATGTCAATCAAAAAAGTGTACATTATTTTGTATATTTGCGCCTCAGAAATCGGCCCCTTATGGCTATTGAAACAAACACTCAAATTTTGACAAAACCCGCAAAAGTGAAAACCATATTGATTTCACAGCCTGCACCATCAATTGAAAATTCTCCATACAATCAACTCATTGAAAAACGAAAAGTTACCATAGACTTTCGTCCCTTTATTCATGTTGAGGGAGTATCTTCGAGGGAAGTGCGTATGCAAAAAATTGATATTACCAAGTTTTCGGCTATAATCTTTACCAGTCGAAATGCGGTTGATCACTTTTTCCGTATTGCTGAGGAACTTCGTTACACAGTTCCTAATACATTGCGCTATTTTTGTCAGTCTGAGGCGGTTGCCTTTTACCTCCAAAAATATATTGTATACCGCAAGCGCAAAGTGTATGTAGGGTTACGTACGCTTGATGATGTGCTAAAAGAAGCTGTTAAATACAAAGAAGAGAAGTTTTTATTTCCGTGTTCTGATGTGTTAAAGCCAAGTATTCCAAAGACTATTGACGCTTCGGGCATTAAATGGACCAAAGGAGTTTTCTACAAAACAGTTATCAGTGACTTGTCAGACTTACGTGATGTATACTACGATATTTTAGTGTTTTTTAGTCCATCTGGAATTGAATCGTTATTCCACAATTTTCCTGATTTTGAGCAGAATGATACGCGCATAGCGGTATTTGGTCCTTCTACAAAAAAGGCTGCCGAAGACAAAGGTCTTCGCATTGATATTTTGGTGCCAACACAAGAAAATTCTTCGATGACCAAAGCCCTTGACGACTATATTGCCATTGCCAACAAGCGCTGATTAGCTTCGAAAGTATCCTATTACCAAATTAATCCAGCCCAAAATAAGTAATATCCCACCGATGGGTGTTACAGGCCCAAGCAGTTTTGACAACTGTGTTACAGTTGTATTATCGTTAAGTGATAATCCATAAATAGACCCCGAAAACAAAATTGTTCCAACTACAAAAAGTAGTGCGGTGCGCTTTGCGAATGCGTTTTTATCTACACTTAAAAAAAGTAATGCTAATCCATGGAAAAACTGATAGCGCATACCCACCTCATACGATTGTAATGCATCTACACTTAGGTAATTTTCTAGTAAATGGGCGCCAAACGCACCCAAAATAACGGCAGTTCCGCAAAATAGTGCGCCCCAAATGCTGCTTTGATTATGTGTCATCATATATTTTTTCTAAAATAGTTTACTATGTTTACACACCAAAATAAATGGATTGAAAAAAATAGAAGAACACATTTCACTAGACGGTATTGATAAGGCTATTTTGCGTATGCTTATGGACAACGCCCGAACACCAGTGCAAGAAATTGCACGACAACTTAATCTATCTGGGTCTGCAGTGCATCAGCGCATCAAAAAACTAGAAGATGCAAGTCTTATACAAGGGAGTTATCTCAAACTCAATCCGTCATCGCTTGGTTATACCACAACAGCCTATATTGGTGTTTATTTGGACAAAGCCATGCGAAATCCCGAAGCGGTGTCCCAACTGAAAAAAATCCCTGAAGTGGTAGAATGCCACTACACCACAGGAAATTGGAGTATTTTGATTAAAATTTTATGTAAAAACAATGAGCACTTGATGCAACTGCTCAATAACAACATACAATCTATAGAAGGGGTCTCGAGAACTGAAACGTTTATTTCACTTCACCAACAAATCGATCGTCAAATCAATATTTAACGTCTAGAGCTTGCTACTCTGAGTGCAAAATAAATAAGTGTTGCCAGTGACCCAATGGCAGCAACCACGTAGGTCCGTGCAGCCCATTTTAGGGCATCTTTAGACATGACATATTCTTGCTGATTCACTATGTTTTTTCGTTGCAGCCACGCTAAGGCACGGTTACTAGCATCGTATTCAACAGGTAATGTAATAAAACTAAAAAGCGTACCCAAACTAAAAAGTACCACGCCTGCTACTGCTAAGTTATAGCCCATTGCAGAGCCAATTCCTAACATAAAGCCGCCAAAAATAATGTACATAGATAACTGCGAAGCAACACTTACAACAGGCACCAACAGCGAACGAAACTGCAACCACTCATAGCTTTGTGCATGCTGCACCGCATGACCACATTCGTGTGCTGCTACGGCTGCCGCCGCTGCATTGCGTTCATGATATACACTTTCGCTAAGGTTTACGGTTTTGTTTTTTGGATTGTAATGGTCAGTGAGCTTTCCGTGAACGGCTGTCACGTTAACATCACGAATGCCGTGGTCGGAAAGCATTTTTTCAGCAATTTCCTTGCCCGACATTTGATTGCGCAACTGCACTTTTGAGTATTGCTTAAACTTAGATTTAAGCTTGTATTGAACCCACATACTGGCTCCAGCAAAAACAATGATAAGTAAATAATATTCTGCGTACATAATTTTTAATTAAATATTAGCAAACAACGTACCACGCTACTTTTTTGAGCGGAACATAAAAATAATAATAAAAATGATAATGGAAATTGAGACTGCATTTGCCACAATTACAGAAGGACTTTTAATCAAAACGCCATAAATAAACCAACATAGCGTTCCTGTTCCCATAACGGCATACATCGTTAGCGACAATCCGTCAGCTGTTTTGGCCTTCCAAATTTTATATGCTTGCGGTAAAAAGGCAGAAGTGGTCAATATGGCAGCAAAAAAGCCGATATATTCTGGGTTAAGCATTTTAAACTACAATGTTCACAATTTTATTTGGCACTACGATCACTTTTTTGGGAGTTTTTCCGTCCAAATAGTTTTGGGTACGTTCCTCTTGCATCACGGCTGTTTCAATTTCGTCTTTACTAAGCGAAGTAGGCAACGCCAGCGTAAATCGCATTTTTCCATTAAAACTAATTGGATATGCTTTGGTGTCGTCTTGCAAATAGTCTGGGTTTGCCACAGGGTAGCTTGCCGTTGTCACAGAATCGCTGTGCCCTAAATGCGACCATAGTTCCTCGCAAATATGGGGCGCAAAAGGAGCAAGTAATACGATAAGTGGCTCCAAAATTTCACGGTGATTACACTTCTGATTCGTGAGCTCATTTGTGGCAATCATAAACGCACTAACCGAAGTATTAAGCGAAAACTGCTCTATATCTTGGGTTACTTTTGCAATCGTTTTGTGCAACGTCTTTAACGCATTTTTTGAAGGTGGCTCGTTACTGACACTAAAATCATCTCCGTTGTGAAACAATCGCCAGAATTTATTGAGGAAATTACTCACACCTGAAATGCCTGTCGTGTTCCATGGTTTTGCTTGCTCAATGGGACCTAAAAACATTTCATACATTCGAAGTGTGTCCGCACCATATTGATCACAAATCGCATCTGGATTTACAATATTATATTTGGATTTAGACATTTTTTCTACTTCACGCCCAACAATAAATTTGTTGTCTTCTAACTCAAATGTTGCTTCAGAAAAGTGAGGTTGCCACTTTTTAAGACCATCGATATCTAATTCATTTTGCGCCGATACCAAGGAAACATCTACATGCACAGGAATAACTTTTTTGCCTCTGCACAACCCTTTGGAAAGATAGATTTGTGTGTCTGGAATGCGATATACAAAGGCACTTTCTCCTAAAATCATCCCTTGGTTTATTAATTTTTTAGCAAAATTTTTAACGGGAACGAAATCAAAATCATACAAAAAATACTGCCAAAAACGGGCATAAAGTAAATGTCCTGTGGCGTGTTCGTTACCACCCAAATACAAGTCCACTTCTTTCCAATACGCCAAAGCCTCTTTGCTTGAAAAAGCATCGGAGTTGTGCGCATCCATATAGCGATTAAAATACCACGAGCTCCCTGCCCAGCCCGGCATGGTGTTTTTTTCTAATGGAAAAACGGTTTTGTTATCCATTTTGTCATTGGAAACCACTTTATTTTGTGTGATATCCCATGCCCATTCGGCTGCATTTCCTAGTGGCGGAGCGCCATCAGGGGTGGGTAAGTATTTAGAAACTTCTGGTAACTCCAAGGGCAAATATTCATCGGGGACAAGTTGTGGTTGCCCATTGACATAATACACTGGAATGGGCTCGCCCCAGTACCTTTGACGGCTAAATACCGCATCGCGCAAGCGATAAGTTATTGCGCCTTCGCCCATACCACTTTTGGTAAGTGCATCTATCACTTTTTGCGTGGCTTCGGCAACAGAAAGACCGTCTAAAAAATCGGAGTTTGCAATTCTTGTATTTTCTTTAGACGTATGCGCAGCCTCTGAAACATCTGTATTTTTAAAAATATTTTTGATTGGCAAATCAAAATGTGTGGCAAAATCAAAATCACGTTGATCTCCACACGGAACTGCCATCACGGCTCCCGTTCCATAGCCCGCAAGTACATAATCACCAATCCAAATAGGTACTTTTTCGTTGGTAATCGGATGAAGCGCAAATGCTCCTGTAAACACTCCACTAATAAGGCCAACCTCACTCATACGTTCACGCTCGCTGCGTTGTGCCGCCTGTTTAACATAGGCGTCCACTTCTGCTTTTTGACTAGAAATAGTAATTTCATTTACCCATTCATGCTCTGGAGCTAAGGTTAAAAAGGTTACGCCAAAAAGCGTGTCAGGCCTTGTGGTAAACACTTTTATTTCTCGGTGGCTATTTTCAACACAAAAACGAACACTGGCACCCACTGATTTTCCAATCCAGTTGCGTTGCATCTCCTTAAGTGGCTCGGGCCAATCTAAGGAGTCCAAGCCTTTAAGTAACCTATCGGCAAACGCCGAAATACGCATACTCCATTGCTTCATTTTTTTGCGCTCCACAGGATGACCTCCACGCTCCGAAACACCCTGCACCACCTCATCGTTTGCCAGAACAGTCCCCAATGCATGGCACCAGTTTACTTCAGTTTCTGCCAAATAGGTAAGGCGAAATCGAAGTAAAAATGTTTCCTTTTCCTCCTTACTCATGCCATGCCAATCCGCAGCAGTATATGATATGCTATCGTCATCACAAGCGGCATTCAAATCTTTTGTGCCATATCGTTCCAAATGCCGAATAAGCGCATCTATTGGGCGTGCTTTGTCCTGTTTTTTATCGTACCACGCATCAAACAAAAGCGAAAAAATCCATTGTGTCCAACGGTAATAGGAGGGGTCTGAGGTGCGTACTTCTCTTGACCAATCAAAAGAAAAGCCCATGCGGTCTAACTGCTCCCGATAGCGTTTAATATTGGCATCAGTAGTAATAGCTGGGTGTTGTCCGGTTTGAATAGCGTACTGTTCGGCGGGTAGTCCAAAAGAGTCATATCCCTGAGGGTGCAACACATTAAAGCCTTTGTGGCGTTTGTAACGCGCTACTATGTCGCTGGCAATATATCCTAGTGGATGCCCAACATGTAGTCCGGCTCCTGATGGATAAGGAAACATATCCAATACATAAAACTTAGGTTTATCAGAAGGTTGCACAACTTTATATGTTTGCTTTTCTGCCCAAAATGCTTGCCATTTTTTTTCTATGTCTTGAAACGGATATCCCATATACACAATTAAACAACAAAAATAACACTTTAAGTACGGTCTTTAGAAAATGTAGCAAGATTGTTCGTTCATATTTTCTATTTTTATACCTTAGAACAACTATGTCTGCAACCCGCATTTACAAAAGACGCCTTTTTGCTTCCTACTTTTCTGTTTTTAGCAGCTCCACACTCGTACTATTTGTGTTGAGCATTTTGGGCTTTGTTTTGCTCAATAGTCAATCGATTGCCAACTACTTTAAAGAGCAAGTGACCATGACAGTTTTTTTGGAAGACGAGACCAAAGAAATGGAACGTGAACAACTGGTTACTACCATGCGATTAGCTCCTTTTACAAGAGTGGTGCGGTTTGTGTCCAAAGAAACGGCAGCTTCTGAGCATAGGGCTACTATAGGAGAGGACTTCATGGATTTTTTGGGATATAATCCGCTACAAGACGCACTTGATATTGGACTAAAAGCCGATTTTGTTACCACAGAAGTTTTGGACAGTTTGAGTGACGTAATGGAACAAAAACCCTTTATTTCCGAAGTTCTTTACGATCGTCCGCTTATCGTACTGCTCAACCAAAATATTCAAAAATTTGGGTTTTGGTTGTTGGTGTGTAGTTGTATTTTTATAGCAATTGCGCTGTTGCTTATCAATCACTCCATCAAATTATCTATTTACAGCAAACGACTTATCATCCAAACCATGTTGCTAGTTGGTGCAAAAAAGAGTTTTATTCGACGTCCTTTTATTTGGCGCTATATGGGGCTTGGAGCGTTGAGTGCTCTGCTTGCTCTAGTAGGTTTTGTAGGAGTTTTAAATTTTTTGATGCAACTCGTGCCGCAAATCAATTGGTGGGAAAATCAATTCTCAATTATAGTTTTGGCTGCGGCTATTTTGAGTTGTTCGTTGCTTATTTGTGGCATTAGTGCTTGGTTTGCTACTCACAAACACCTCCGTTTAACCTATGACATTATCTACTGATTATGAAAAATGAAAAAGATTTTTTGTTTGGCAAACGCGCCTACCGGATTATGGTAGTTGGACTTGCACTGATTGTGTTGGGTTTTGTGCTTATGTCAGGTGGTGGTAGTGATGACCCCAATGTGTTTAATCCTGAAATTTACAGTACAATGCGAATACGTATAGCACCTACGTTAGTGCTAGCTGGTTTTGCAACATTAGTTGTTGCTATCTTGTCGGTAAAGAAAAAGCAATGAGTTTTTGGGAAGCACTTTTATTGGGTTTAGTTCAAGGACTAACGGAGTTTCTACCTGTGTCCTCTAGCGGACATTTGACACTTTTTACAGCGCTTTTGGGGGGTGAAACACTTCCAGAAGAAAACCTACTATTTACCATTTTGGTACATGCAGCAACAGCCCTCGCTACAATAATTGTCTTTAGAAAAGATATCTTCGAACTTATTCATGGCATTTTTCAAAAAAACAATACCAATGCGCGGCATTACGTTGGGAAAATCGTGCTTTCTATGCTACCAGCTGTGGCGGTTGGATTATTTTTTGAAGAAGAAATCACAGCGCTTTTTGGGTCAAATTTAGCACTGGTGGGCGCTATGCTTTGTATAACTGCTCTACTCCTATTTTTTACTGATGGAGCAAATGAAAAACAACAATCTATTGACTACAAAACTGCTTTAATTATAGGTATAGCCCAAGCCGTAGCCATACTGCCTGGAATTTCCAGAAGTGGCGCCACCATTGCCACGGCACTTCTTATTGGTGCAACGCGTCCCGAAGCTGCCCGTTTTTCATTTTTGATGGTGATTCCGCTCATATTAGGAAGTATGACAAAAACCCTACTTGACAATGGGGCATCCGTTTTTGGAACTGTTAATGTATTACCGTTGCTGACTGGTTTTGTTGCTGCTTTACTGTCTGGTGTTTTGGCATGTACATGGATGATTGCCCTTGTGAAACGAAGTAAACTAAGCTACTTTGGGGCCTATTGTTTGGTCGTTGGAATCATCGCATCGATTATTGCATGGACGTAGTTTTCTCCAAAGACGCATTCCTTCAAGGGCAACTTTTACTCTTAAACAAACCGCTTGAGTGGACTTCCTTTCAATTGGTAAATAAAGTTAGATGGGCGATTCGAAAAACCTATGGAATCAAAAAAATAAAAGTAGGACATGCAGGAGCGTTAGACCCCCTTGCCACAGGGCTAATGCTTATTTGCACAGGGAAAATGACCAAGCAAATTGACCCATTTATGAGCATGGACAAGTCCTATTCTGGCACGTTTAGGTTGGGCGCAACTACGCCATCTTATGATTTGGAAACTGATTTAACTAATCCAAAATCCATTGATCAAATCACAAATGCCTTGTTAGAGAAAACACGCAACACTTTTTTGGGGAAAATCCGACAAAAACCTCCCATGCATTCTGCCATAAAAAAAGACGGGAAACGACTTTATACTATTGCAAGAGCTGGGAAAACCACCGAAATTCCATTGCGAAACATTACGATTACGTCTTTTGAGTTAACCAAAATCAATTTACCAGATGTCGCCTTTTCCGTTTCGTGCAGCAAAGGCACCTATATTCGTTCATTGGCTCACGATTTTGGGCAAAGCCTTGGTTGTGGTGCACACTTAACATCGCTTTGCAGAATAGCTATTGGAAACTACAATCTTACCGATAGCTTGACACTTGAAGCCTTTTTGCATAGCTTAGAGGAAAAATCGTAATTATGGAACCTTTTCGTTGCGATTGGTGTTTGGCAAATCCTACTTATATCGCTTATCACGATAACGAATGGGGCGTACCCATTTTTGATGACTACAAGCTTTTTGAGGCGCTTTTGCTTGAAACCTTTCAAGCAGGATTATCTTGGTGGGCCGTTTTAAAAAAACGCGAACATTTTCGTGAAGCCTTTCACAGGTTTGATATACAACGTGTAGCGAAGTTAACGGATTATGACGTAGAAAAACTACTCCTCAATAAGGGAATCATTAGAAATAGAGGTAAAATCACAGGAGCAATTGCAAATGCACGCGCATTTATCGAAATTCAGAAAGAAGTGGGGAGTTTTAGCAATTTTATGTGGTCATACACAAACGGTATCCCCATTCAAAACAGCTATTCACAAACACATAAACTTCCACAAACCACGGCTTTAGCTGTCCAAATGAGCAACGACCTCAAAAACCGTGGATTTAAATACATTGGAAAAATTACGATGTATGCCCATATGCAAGCTGTAGGTATGGTCAACGACCACGTGGTTGACTGCTTTAGGCATCGCGAAGTGGCTGCACTTAGTCCAAATAACTAAGAAATTCGTTACGAGAAATTGGTGTGGCGCCCATACTTGCTAAATGTGCTGTAGGCACCTGACAATCAATAAGTTTGTATTTATTTTTCTTTAGTTCACGAGTGAGATAAATCAGTGCCAACTTGCTGGAATTGCTTGCGCGAGAAAACATACTCTCCCCACAAAACACTTGGCCCATGTCTATGCCGTAAAGCCCCCCTACAAGCTCAGTGCCATCCCAAACCTCTACCGAGTGTGCGTGTCCTTGCTCATGTAAAACTCCGTAAACTTCCATAAGTCCTGGTGTAATCCAAGTGCCTGTTTGACCAAATCGTTTTACTCCCGCACAGGATTTTACAACTCCATTAAAAGCTTTGTTAAATGTAATTTCATAGGGGTGTTTGCGCAAAAAATTGCGCATACTTTTTGAAATACGAAGTTGTTCTGGAAAGAGCACCATTCGAGGGTCTGGACTCCACCAAATCAAAAACTCATCTTGCTCAAACCAAGGAAAAATGCCTTTTTGGTATGCAAGTAGTACTCTTTCGGGGCGCAAATCGCCACCAACAGCAACAATTCCCTCTTTAGTGGCCAAATGAGGCGAAGGAAAACGCAATTCTTCCGATAAGTGATACATACTTTTATTTAGAAGGGCAAATCGTCTGGCTCTTCTTCTGAAGGTGCATCTGGCATGGTTTCAAATGGCGGTGCAGCAATAGGAGGAGGTGGCGTTGTTGCCTCAACAGCGTCAATGCGCCAACCTTGAATGGAATTAAAGTATTTGATTTCACCTTGCGGACTTTGCCACTCACGTCCACGAAGGTTTATCCCTACTTTTACACGTTGCCCAACAGCATATGCACTAAGAAGTGAACACTTATCTTGCACAAATTCAACGAGAAGGTGTTGTGGGTATTGCTCTTCAGTTGTGATAACCAATTCACGTTTTTGAAAGCCATTTGATCCGTACTCCTTGGTGTCGTCTATTTGTTTTATTTTCCCAGTAATTTCCATGCGGTGGTTAATGATGTTAATACAAATTTACTCAATTTGTTTCGAATGCAACGATTGAAAATATAGTATATTCGTAAACATGGGGTTTGACTTCTCTTACATAAGCCAACGAAACATCCGAACGGCAGGCTTTGTGTTAGCCCTTTGCTTTGTTGGGTTTACACTTTGGAACACCAATAAACTTATTCAACGTATTCAACAAGATGAGCGTCAACAGATGGAGCTTTGGGGCTTAGCACAACAAGACCTGGCCTCTAGCACAGATCTTAATCAAGCTGTTAATCCATTAACATTCCAAGTGCTGACAGGCGAAAATAGCATTCCTATGATTGTTGTAGATAGCGAAAAAAATCTACTCTTTTCAAATAATATAAATGAGCGGAAATTAGCGCAAGACCCTGTTGGGTATGTGGAGAAGTTGATTCAAGAATTTAGCACTACTCATCCACCTATAGAAATTATCTACGGTGACAACTTACACCAAAAAATGTATTACGGGAATTCTAAGTTGATTAATCAATTACGCTATTATCCCATTGCTTTTTATCTGATTGTGCTATTTTTAGGGGGTATCGTGGTCGCCTATTATAATAGTACACAAAAGGTCATTTCCAATAGGCTATGGACTGGAATGGCAAAAGAAACGGCACATCAGTTGGGAACACCCATTTCTTCTCTTTTAGGCTGGTTAACCATTTTAGAGCAGCACGATGTAGACAAGAAGATACTAACCCAAATAAAAAGCGATATTAAACGTTTGGAGACGATTAGTGCACGGTTTTCTAAAATTGGCTCACTACCAAACAAAACAGATATGAAGCTGAGCACTATAGTTTATGACCTAGTGTCGTATATGGAAATTCGAATGCCAAAAGGAATTACGCTTCGTGTTAACGAAAGTGGTCATGAAGATTTGGTTGAAATCAATGCAGAACTTATTGCTTGGGTACTGGAAAATTTAATCAAAAACAGCATAGATTCCACCCGGGGAAAAGGGTCAATCACGATTGATTTAATTTGGGAAAACACTGCAACGGTTATGGTTCGGGATACGGGAAGCGGTATTCCAAAAAAAAATCAGAAAGCTATTTTCAGACCTGGTGTTACCACCAAAAAAAGAGGCTGGGGGCTTGGCTTATCTTTGGCAAAACGAATTATAGAGCAATACCACGGAGGTAAACTAAGACTTATAGAAAGCTCAGAAAAAGGATCAATTTTTGAGATTCAACTACCGCTTAGGCAAAAGCAGCACTAATTTTTTCGGTTAGGGTACTCATCTCCTCCTTTGAGGGTGAAACTTTTTTTTGAAAGGTAGCGTCTGCCATTTCTTTAAGTGGAATTAAATGAACATGAACATGCGGTACTTCAAGTCCAATTACGGATAATCCAATCCGCTGACACGAAACCACTTGCTTTAGCGCAGCAGCCACCCGATGACTAAACTGCATCAAATCCAAATACGCCTGCTGGTCCAAATCAAAAAGTTTATCAACTTCTTTTTTAGGAACACATAACGTATGTCCAAAAGCATTGGGATTGATATCCAAAAAGGCAATATGCTTGTCGTCTTCCGCAACAATATAGGCAGGAAGTTCGCGTGCAATAATTCGGCTAAAAATAGACGCCATCAGCGGTCAATTGATAAAATTTCGAATTTAAGTGTGCCGTTAGGAACAGTTACTTCTGCGACTTCGCCTACAGCTTTGCCCAAAAGTCCTTTACCAATAGGAGAACTCACCGAAATTTTTCCCGATTTTAAATCGGCTTCGCTTTCAGCAACAAGGGTATAGTTCATTTCCATGTTGTTGTTAAGGTTTTTGATGCGCACTTTTGACAATACCAACACCTTAGAAATATCCAACTGTGATTCGTCTATTAGACGAGCATTGGCAAGGATTTCTTCCATCTTGGAAATTTTCATCTCCAACATACCCTGCGCCTCCTTAGCAGCATCGTACTCGGCGTTTTCACTCAAATCTCCCTTGTCGCGCGCCTCGGCAATTGCCTGTGACGCATGCGGACGTTCAACATCTTTTAGATGATTGAGTTCCTCTCGTAATTTCTTTAGCCCTTCGGCGGTATAGTATGAAACTGTACTCATTGGGGTATAGTTAAAAAAATCCCTTATGTTTAAGGGATGAGTGCAAATATACAATTTTCCTTTTTCTTCCGTTTTATAGACATGAAATATGTTGTTTTTGGAGTGTGTTTATTTTTGCTAAGCTGTACCAAAAATAGCGTAGAGCGCAATCCATATTTATACGAAGCACGCTTTGACCAGAGCATCAATTTAGCACTTCCCGCTTTTGATAACCTGAATTATCAAGGCGGAAGCCTATATTGGGCAAATGGAGGTATTAGAGGATTGTTGTTGTTTAATCTTTCAGGAACCATCATGGCATGGGAAGCAAGTTGTCCTAATCATACACCAAATAGTTGCTCTACATTGCAAATTAACGGGGTTACAGCCTCTTGCTCTTGTGAAGACTATAAGTACAGTTTGGCTACAGGGCAACCCCTCATTGATGGGGCCACCTATAGCCTGCTGTTTTATAAAGTCCAGCAAAATGGGACTTTGGTGCGTATCTATAATTAAAAGCGAAGTGTAAGTCCTGCCATTATATGACGTCCCGCTTGTGGATAATAACCTACGCCTTCAATCGTTGTAATTGCGGTTGGTGAACTCCAATCGTCATCATAGGTATAGAAATACCCATTTGAGCTAAACAATTTATCAAAAATGTTGTAGACATGAACATTTACGTCCAATCGCGGTGCGTTAGACTTGTTTAAAATAAACGCTTGAAACTGAATATCATTAATAAAATAGCTTTCCAATTTGGATAATTCTGCGTCAATATTGCCCATATATTGCTCTCCTACAAATTTGCTTACAAGCGAAATAGACCATGTCTTAAGCGCATACGTCAACTGTTCGGAAGCAATTACTGAAGGAGAGTACGACAAATGCGTATTGCCTAAGGATTGTAAAGATCCATTGCGCTCAAAATATTTATCCTTATTTCGGTTTTTACTCCAAGACACATTGGCTTGCCAATTCCAATTAGGTGCAAATGCCCAGCCAGCATCAACTTCGATTCCTTGACGGAAACTGTCTCCTGAATTTTCACGAATAGGCGCGCCAACATCGTCAATGGCACCAGTCAATACCAACTGGTTTTTATAGCCCATATAGTATAGGTTTGCATTTACATACGCCGCTTTTGTCTTCCAACGCCAACCTAATTCAAAATCATTTAATATTTCTGGTGCAGGGTTTCCGTTTTCATAGTCGGTTCGGTTGGGTTCTTTATGCGCTTTTGCATAGGACGCATAAAACTGATGTCCTGCGTTGACTTTATACACCACCCCTGCTTTAGGATTAAAAAAAGTATGTGCGTCATTAACAGTAAATGTCTCAGGTCCTGCAACTTCTCCTGCTACCGAATAATCAATCCAACGCACTTGTACATCGGCATAAAGGTTCCAGTTGTCGTTTAAAGAAAGATCCCATTTCGTGAAAATATTTCCATCTTTTTTCTTTCCTAGGTTTTCATAAAAGCGGTGTTTTGGGTTTACATTGGCTGTTGATGCCCAAAGCAATTCACCAAAATGCGCTCCATTATAAACACTGTAATATGCGCCGGCGCTTATGTTATGTTTGCCATTGCTGTAGTGGTACATCAAATTTGCCACATAAAAGTTGTTATCCAGCCATTTGCGAACCGCATTCTCAGTTTCAGTGATGGCTTGTCCGTTAATACTAAACGGAGGTAATTTTAAGTAGCTATAGGACGTGTCGCCGCTAAAGCTAATATTTTGGTCGTACCACAAATCATAAAACTCCTCATAATAGCCTTGTCCGTGTGTGTAATTTAGCCCCAAAGAAAGCCTGGCGTTATTGGACAATCGTTGTTCAATGTGCAATTGCGTATGGTCTTGTCTGTAGTTATCTACTTGGTCATCGTAATACCCTTGCAAATTCCCTGAATCATCGTATTGCTCGCCAGCAGGGTTATAGGTTCTATTGGATTTTAGTGTAGCTGGATCTATTCCGTACCACGCTTGATAGGTGCGCTCATGACCCCCGAAAGTTAACGCCTTAATTGTAGTGTTTGCAGCAGTATATGTCCCTTGCAGAAAATATCCTTTAAGCTGAGACGAAGCGCGGTCAATATAGCCATCCGAGGAAATGTTCGACAATCGTCCGCTAAACTCAAAGCCCTTTTCAGAAATTCCTGTAGAAAATTTAATCGTGTTTTTAAAAGTGTCAAAACTCCCCGCACTAGAGGCAAGTTGTGCGTACGATTTTTCCGATGCCTTAGCAGTTTCCAGATTAATACTTGCCCCAAAAGCAGCAGCACCGTTAGTAGATGTTCCGACACCGCGTTGCACTTGCAGATTCTCTACAGACGATGCAAAATCGGAAAGGTTAACCCAAAAAGTACCATGCGATTCGGCATCGTTAAGGGCAATTCCATTAATGGTTACATTTACTCTAGTGGCATCGCTACCTCGAACGCGAATTCCAGTATAGCCAACGCCCGCTCCTGCATCGCTTGTAGTAACCACGTTAGGCAGAAACCGCAATAAAAATGGAAGGTCTTTCCCAACGTTTTGTTTTTCAAGTTCCTTTTTGGAAATGTTGGTAAACGCCATAGGCATATTTTCTTTCGCCCTAAGGGCGCTAACCGTAACCGATTCTAAAGCAACGGGATTGACAGTTAATGTATCTATGTCTGATTTGGCTTGCTGCGCCATCAGGCTGCCGACAAGCAATAATGCAATAATGGTTTTCATTTGCGTTAAGGCAAATAAAGGGGTATTATTTACAATGGTTTTAAGTGAAACAAAATTCCTTGGCAGCATTACC
>DLPY01000018.1 GCA_002478685.1 Flavobacteriaceae bacterium UBA7446 | reverse complement strand
GGTCATTCAAGGACAGGTGGGGCCACTTGTAACCCCCTGATTATCATGGAGTTACTTATTTAAAAGAGCCCTTGGGTTCCATTTAGGGTTCCATCTCTTTTTCTTTTTGAATGTCGATATCTTCAATCCATTCAATTTCCCCGCCATTTAAATCTTTTAACATAAACATAGATTTACTATTCATCTATCTCGTAAAAAAGTCAACTATCGAAAATAAATAGTTAATTAATCCGTTATTTAAGTTGTTGTTTGATAAAATTGATATTCCAATCTTTTTCTCTGGAATTATACAGACTATACTATTACTTCCGTATGTGCCTCCTGTATGAAAGAATAAATCAATATTATTCTTTCTAATTGTCCCCCATCCAAATGGAATTATTTCATCCGTACCTGGATACTGATCAGATAATATATTTTTTGTGTGATATGAAGTATCATAAGAATCTACATAGTATTTTAAAAATTTCATTACTTCAGGTAGTGTTGATTTTAAACTTCCAGATGGAGAAAGATTGTAGAGTTGAATTAGTGGTAATTGTTCATCTCCCTTGTGTGGTATAGCAACATTTATAACTTGTTCTTCAAGAATTCTTAAATAAGTATTTGTCAATCCTAAGTCAATTTTGATGAAATTTTCAAAAAGATTTTCAAAAGAAGTGTTGGTTGTTTTTTCTAGAACATAACCTAATACTCCAAATCCGAAATTGGAATAAGATACCGTACCATATTCTGAAATTGTTTCGAGTTCCTTAAGTGTATTGAGAATAAAATTGGAATTAAAAACACTAAAAGGGTCTTCGGAATCAAACCCCTCAATTGTTTCCAAATCTTTGGTACTATCAAAGGAGGGTAATCCCGAAGTATGGGTAACAATATCAACTAATCTTATTTGGGTGGCCCATTTTTTACCTTTATATATTTCTTTTGGAAGATATTTTGAAAGTAAGTCTGTTCTACTAATAACCTCTAATTTTTCTAATTCATTGAATATATGTACGGTAAATAGTTTTGTTACAGAACCAATTTCAAACAATGTATTAGGACCAACATCTTTTATTATGTTCGTGTACTTACCCCCAAAATAAAAGGATTGAACTGAATCCTTATCTATTATACCGATAGCTAAACCTCTGTTTTGAGAATTTTGGAAGTGTTTTTGAGTAATTTCATTTATCACTTCTTTAATCGTAGATTCTTGTCCTAGAGAAATATGAAAATTGAGTAGTAGACTACCAAGTAAGTAATATTTAGTCTTTATCATTATTTTAAATTAGAGATTAGTTTGATATTAAAATTCAATTAGGGTCTCCGTTTTTTATATATCTCATTCCTGGAACTGCTTTGTTTAGTTTTACATTTACATTTACTTCATAGTTATTATCATTAATAAACTTAATGATTTCATCAGAAGAAACATAAACAGTTACTTTCCCTTTTGGTACTAACCCAAACCCTTGAGTATACTCTCCAGTTTGTTTTTTTTCACCTCTTATTTTTACTTCATAATCTGATGTATTCAACAATTCAGCTGAAAATTTTTTTAAATTACTTTCTCCTAAAATAAAAGTTTCATTTGCTGGAATTGTAAGTCCTGATTTGAAGGTTGAACAAGATGTAACAAAAAGAAATAATGTAATCAAGACCTTTTTCATTAGGTTTAAGGTATTTAAAAATTATCAAAAAGATTGTCTCCTTCTCCATTAATTCGAATAGTTAGTTCTTCCATATAACAATTTCCCCAATCATTTGGTATTGGACAATTTTGTTTTTCTCCTTTTATTACATATTCATTATTGTTATCGTTAGATGAAGTAATTACCCTACCATAATCATTTAAAGAATTACCATATGTTTTAAACCAAAGTTCATTACCCATTAAATCTAATTTAGTTAGGTAAACATCATTATTTCCAACACCATAAGAACCTGTTTGTCCAAGTACAAAGTAACCGTCTTCTAACTCTAATATGTCTTCAACATAATCCCAAGAATTTCCTCCAATAGTTGTTTTCCATTGTATATTATCGTTCAAATACTTTAAAACAATAATATCACAATCTGTACCATCTGAACCATAACAATTTGTGTCATAATATTTAATATACCCTCCATCAGATGTCTTTAATTCTTTATAAACTTGAGACCAATAATCGACAGGAGGTGAAGGAGGGGGTAATTTTTTTATATTAATAAAAATATAAGAACCAATTATAAGTGAAATGATTCCAAATAGAATAAGTCTATAAGTTTTTCTAAATACTGGTTTTTTGTTTGAAACAGAGTTGTTAAAAGAATTCAAATCTTCGTCAAGAACTTTACTGATTTTTTTCAAAGAATAAATTGATGGAGAAACTTCATCATTTTCAATTCTTTGGATTGTTCTTAATGAAACACCTGATTTCTCAGAAAGATCAGTTTGAGTTAACCCTTTTTTAATTCTAAGTTCTTTTATTCTTTTACTTAATTCCATAAGCAACAAAATAAATCAAATAATTATTAATAAAATACGTCATTTAGACGTCAAATTAATATTTGAGATACTGATTATGATTAATGGTTCTTTTTGAACAATATAATTTATCCCCTTAGAGGGCAAACAAACTTTATAACATATTGATTATCAGCAACATAAAATATTTGTTCTAGTCCAGGTGGGACCATCAACAAGAAATAATAACTCCTTATATATGAGTAAGTTAGGGTTCTTTTTTTGTCCTATTTTGTAAAAGTAGGACAAATAGTAGGATAACTTTAATTGTTTGGAAGTATTATATATTATAACCATTTTTGTGCAAATTTTTTAGAATGTTAAAAATACCCCCTCCTATATTAGTTTTATTTTTGGTCACAACTATTTATTATTCTAAAAATGAACTTGATATAATTTATTTTCCATATCAACATTCAATTTCTCTTCTAATATTATCAGTTGGAATTTTTATTTTAATGAATCCTGTTTTTAAATTCATAAAATCAAAAACCACAGTAAACCCTATAAAGTTTAAAAAAGTTAATAATCTAGTTATTTCCGGAATCTATAAATACTCTAGAAATCCGATGTATCTAGGGATGATTCTAATTATCATTTCAACCTCAATATTTTATTTAAATTATTATTCTATTTTAACTCCATTCATTTTTTACTTTTGGATAAATGAATTCCAGATTAAAAGAGAAGAAATTTTTCTTCAAGAAAAATTTGGAAAAGAATATCTATCGTATAAATCCAGGACCAGAAGATGGATTTAGTAATTTAAGAAAAACCTTCCTTTTACAAATCTCAAAAGTATGTCCTAATTTGTAATATACCGATTATCAACAGGATAATTTAGTGGTTCGAGCTCAGGTGGGACCACCAACACACCCTCTTAGTCATTGACTATGAGGGCTTTGTTTTTGCAACCTTTTCCAATCCCAAATCACAACATGCCAATCGCGATCCCCATACCGAAGAGTGCTGACGACTTCAAAACCAACTTTAAGGTGTGTTCTAAGAGAAGCAGTGTTAGCTTGATCTATATCGGTTACAGCAAAATGATAGTGGTTTTCATAAGTTGCTTTAAATTGGGCATAAAGACTTTGTGCAAGACCCAGACCGCGAACCTCTTTTGCAACGCAGAGCTGCCCCACAACCAAATAATCAAAATCGCCGATAAACTTACCACCAAATGGGATTTTGTTGATTTGCGAGGAGAGATCCTTTAACAGCGGGTGTTGTGCCAATAACGACCGATCGGTAGCTAAGGCATACCCCAAAAGCACACCGTTTTGTTTGGCAATAATTGCTGGAGTTAAGTCATTCATTGATTTTAAAAAATCAAGATCATATTTGGCAGTCAGAAAACCTTCAGATAAGCGGTTCTCCGAGGCAACATTCTCTTTTAAGTTTACCTCTTGTAAGTCGCGGATTTCTTGAATTTCTCGATCTGTGATTGCTAAGCAGATGGTCATTGTATTTGGTGTAATTCATTAAGGATATTCAACATAAAAATACGATATCTAACATATCCTCAAAAGCGGGCTTTTATTTTTGGCCTTTCAAAATAAGCGTACCCGACCAATTTTCTTTGACCCCAAACCGATTTGACTCAACCTCTTTAAATCCAGCTTTGCAAAATAGCTCAATCCAATGTTTCTCAGAAAAAAGATGCATAATGGAGACACCACAGTCCTCGGGCCACGAATGGGAAACTGTGTTTTCTTTGTAAAAGTCCAACCCCAAAATCAAAATTCCACCCATGGTCAACCAGGAATTGTATACATTTTCCAGAAAAGCAGAAGGGTTTTTAAGGTAGTAAATCACTTCCATGGAGTGAACAATTTCTACCCTTTTTTCTGGAATCCAGTTCATAAGATCGGCGTGATGATATGTCCCTTCTGGGTCAATGCGCTGGGCTTTTTCAATCATCTTTTTAGAGCCATCAACCCCAATGGCACTTCGACAATCTTTATGCGCATTCACAAGACGCACTACCCAGCCATTACCACACCCTGCATCAATAAAACGATAGGAATTGTACTTTTTTAATACCCCATCAAGCATATTGCTAACGGCAGCTTCATGCCCTTTAGCCATTTTTTCATCCCGACCCTCTTCAGCCCACTCACTAAATACAGTTGTTGGAGATCGTTTCATTATCTAATCAAACTAAAATGTCCTGTAAAGCTTCTGCCATCTTCTAATTTTGCGCGAAACCAATAATCATCTGCTGGCATAGGAGTTCCGTTATAGCTGCCGTCCCAACTGTTTCCGTCAGCAGAAATTTTTGCCATCAGACGCCCATGCCTGTCAAAAATATACACAATGGATGATGGTTGGAAGGTAGCATTGGCACCTAAAATTTGCCAAGTGTCATTTTTACCATCACCATTTGGGGTAAAGTAAAAGGGATAACCAATAACAGACACTTCATGACGCACAATACCGCAACCATTTTTATCTTTAACAGAAAGGGTATGAATTCCTGGCGGTACATTTTCAAAAATAGGACTATCTTGATACGGGTTTTCATTGAGTGCAAATTCATAATCACCAATGCCCAATGCCGATGTACTATTATTAATTACAATACGGTTGCTGCCATCTCCTGTAAGGTCATAAACGGTAATGTCTTCGGGCTCAAATGATGCTATTTCGGATTTGTACACCACAACAGCTTTTGTAGTGCTGCATCCCGTTACGGGATTTGTTGCGGTAACGGAATAGGTTCCACCGTCAGTCATAATATAATTTTGGGTGGTTTGAGTTAAAGGCACCCCATTGCGCGCCCACGCATAAGTATATGTGGCACTAGGATTGGTTACATAAATGGTATCAAAACCTAAGTTTTGGCAGAACACCAAATCTTCGGGTAAGTCAAAAACTGGGTTAGGTCCAATAATGAAGTCTGCAACTTTGAAACGCCCCAAGCACTTGATTGTGGTTACACCAATGTCTTCTATTCCTGCCCAAATCTCTTGTCGAAATGCATCGCTGTTGGTGTAGGGCATAGGCATAGTAAGCGTACCGTTATTGAAAATGGCAATTTCTTCTTGTTGGTAGATAGCGTCTAATTCATTTTCATAAAATCTGATTTCAACAGTAGGGGAGTTGTAACTTGAACGTGCTAAAATAAGTGCATCAGCCATATCTTGAAATATTGACGAATCAAAGGAACCATAGCCAAGAGTTGTACTTGTTTTAGAGTCAAAACAACTTGTAAAAGATAGACCAGAAAAAGAACTTGGGACAATGTTTGTGCCAATTTTTAAAGTGAGCACAATATTAGTAGCACTATCAGCCATATCATCATAGCGCTCACAACCGGTTTTATTGTTTATGACCTTAAGATAAACATCGGTAGTGCTAGACACAGTAAAGGACTTTGTATCTAAAATTAAATCGGTTAGGGCAGTATCTTTGTAGAACTCAAAGCTTTCGTTAGCATGATTGCTTGAAAAGTGTGGCGCAACATTATTTAGATTGTACTTGAAAGCACCATCGCTTTCACATTGTTCTAGAGTAATTGAGGTAGTTTTTAATTCAGGGAGCTTGTCCACAACAACTTTAAATGAGTTGTCATAACGGACGCAGCCTGTAGTTTTATTTTTTAAACGCACAAAAATTTCTTTTTCGCTATTATCAGCGGCAAGGGTAGTATAAGTTGTGATGGGAAGGCTACCGCTTTCAGCATCTGATGGGGTTGCGTGGTAACTAATGTCAAAAATTGTACTATTTCCCAATAAACCCTCGATTACACTTGTGTTGTTTGTTAGGTCAAACAAGTGTTCTCCATCTTTGTCATTTCCTGTAATGCTATCATCACATTCGTGCAAATCAGGAATTATAAGTTCTGGCGGAAGGTCGTTAACGATAAGATCAAACGTTCCTACAGTATCAGAAAAACAACCGGTCAGCTTATTTTTAATTCGGTAATGTAATGTTTGCGGATTCACCGTATTTTTAAATGGCGTTGTACTGGGAATACTATCTGAAACAGAAAGGGCCTTAGTGTTTGATTCATAAAAAAACACATCTCTATTTACGGCACTACTATTGAAAATGATTTTTTTCCGTTGGGCATCCAAATCAAATTCAGCTTCATTCATATCTGTACTATCACCATCTAAGTTGTTGTCGCATGCCTCTATATTAGCAGCAGGGAGCATTGCAGGCGGCGTATTTAATGTTATGGTAATGCTTTTATCACACGGAAGGCCGTTTGCTTCTACTTCGTAGAAATATGAGGTTGTTACGGATGGGCTTACTGTAATGCTGTTACTTGTGCCAGGAATTAGCGTTTTAGGCCCACTACCTTCTTGTTTGTACCATTTTACAGAAGTTGTGCCTGTAAACTCAAAAACAGGCCAAGAGTTACCCCCACCACCATTATCTGCCATGTCGTTCCATGTTATTCCTGAGGGTTCGTAATCAAATTGCCCATAGTCTTCTTGGCCGTCCTCAACGTTTACTGTACTTCCCCAATCATTGGGTTCTGAAGTTCTCCAATTTGCTGAGGCAGGGTCAAGGGGTCTTCCGTCTAGCCATACCCAACCTTCGTCAACTTTTCCATTTTTTAGGGCGTCCATTTGACGTAATCCTAACCAGAAATGAGTGTTTGGGGTTCCAGCATAGCCTTTGGCCAATAATTCGTTGTAAACAGCATTTTCCTCAGATTTGTCGTTAATCACATACATGGAAGCGCCTGCACCTTGAGATTTTATTAGGTTCCTTGCAGCTGTCCAAGTCATGGGTTCTTTTTTCAGAAAGTAATGCGACCCACCATAGCTTAAAAACTTTTCATAGGAGGAGTCTAAGCTACTCTCATACTCTAAAACAGTTTTTGGCACACCAATAACCGTTAGTGTCACCGTCTCCCCTTTACAAATGGCAGTACTCGTTGTGTTTATCGTTGGATTAGGCACAACCACTATTGTCATAGAGCGAATAACGCTTTCAGTACCAACAGCGTTATATGTCGCAACAAAATAATCCTCTTCACTTATTAAAGTTGTAGAATTGCTAAGCGGAGTACCTCCAGTTTCATTAGTATAAACATTAAGGTTAGTCCCAGGATTCGTTTTTTTAATTTCACTTTTTAAGTCTGCTACTGTTCCATAGCTACAAAAACTGTATAGCCTGTTTAATACAGGGGCATTAGGAACAGAAAGCACTGTCAATGATGCTGCAGAAGAAAGTGTCTGACACAAATACGCTTTTGAGTTTACCGAAACAGAAAAGTTTTTTCCATTCAGAGAAGTATCTGCACCTGTAATGGTTAGGGTGTTGGTATTTGTACCTTTGAAAACGCTATTGTCTGTAATGGTCACATTGTCCATCAGCCATTGGTAGGAATATGCGTTTGAACTGGAAACAGTGAATACAGCAGCTTCTCCTTCTGTTACAGAAGTATTTATAGGCTGTTGAGATAAGACTGCTGCATCTGCAAAGCTGTCTAATTGAAAATAATACTTTCCGCCAGAGGCTGCATTAATTGGTGTATTGTAATCGTGTGCTGCAACGGTGCCATCTGCATTTATTTCACCGCTATCAACAGTTAATGAATTATCGCCAAACCTTAAAGGATTGTCTTCATTAGTAAACCCTGCTTCAACATAGTCTGGACAGCCATCTGCGTCGCTGTCTAATGATAGTTCGTCATACGCGCCATCCATATTGCTATCTTCACCAAGATTAACAAGCCTCATTTTTGCAATAAAAGTAGATGTATTTAGACTTCCATCAACTTGGTGAGAAAAACGAATCCCGTCTGAGATGTTGTTTGTTGCCTTGACAAAAGTAAATGTATAGTCTCCACTAAAGGGAACATTTGGATTAAACTTAAAATGAATTGAGCTTGAATTATATGATGTTACATCAGCTTCAAACACCCCATCAAGATTAGTATCAATTAGAAGTTCATTAGCTGGGTTTAACAATGATACAGGGGCTTTGTCATTAACAGACGCTAGAATAAAACTTTCTTTATCGGAAATAATGTGTTGCGTGTTGTTTTTGTAGGATAACTCTAAAGTAATCTCTTTATCAAAAATAAATTTAGCTTCTGCTACGGCTGTTGAAGGAGCAGTGAAGGAAGTGGTGAATTCACTTGTTGAAGTTCCAATGAATACAGCACCGTTTTCAACATAATTTGGGGTGATATTTACAACAGGGAAAGAGGAATTCGCTATGACTTTAGGGTTGTTTAAATCGCTAAAATCAAGGTCAAAACTTCCATAAGATTCGTGAAAATTGTATATTCCATCATTGTCTTTATCCAAATCCAAGTTATCAATAACTCCATCAGCGTCTGAGTCAGGAGGACAATACCCAACAACCAAAGGTTCAGAATAGAGGATAGGATTTGTAAGGCAACTTATTTCTGCTTTTGCCCTATATTGTCCAGTGCTTAAAGGCTGGTAGTTTTCAGCGTCTTTTATTCCAGTTGAGAAAATATCGCCCCAAGCACCAGTAGTTTCATTTTTCTTTTGCCACTTTAAGCCGTCAAAACTATCGTATGCAGTACTTGAAATGAAAAAAGAAACATTTGGTGAAAAATCTTCAAAAACACAGCTGCCCAAAGAACTAATATTAAGTTCGGGAGTTATTCTTGGCTCTAATGTAAACCCTGAGTAAAACGCACCTGAAGTTGCCGCTAGATTTACATTGAAATAAGAAACATACAACTCATCCGAGCCCTTTATTGCAACATCACCGGTTAGATTATTGATACGATGGATTGTATATGTGCCACCCCCAGTGGGTACATCAACGCTGCTTGTGGCAACGCTGTTAATGTCAGTGCCATTTACCGTTACGGTTGACCCAGTCTTGCTTAACACAAAAGCACTTCCATTAAAAGGAGTTGACGCATCTACTTCATCAATTTTGGCAATACTTTCTACATCCCCAGTAGACGCACAGTTTAACGGCGGCACAAAAAACATTCCTTGATTAGCGGAGTAATTGTGCCGCTCACCGATTTTGACGCCAGCATTATCATATACATCATTCGGAGTAAGATACTTGTCACCCGTTCCTTGAAAAACATAAATGTTTTTATTGGATTTGATGTGCATAAACTGCAATGCTCCTCCAGTAGAGTAGGAGGTTCCTTCAACAAAAAAGTGTTCCCCAGCGGCCAAAGAAATTTTTCCTGTTTCGGGATCAGAGTATGGGGCACCATTAATTTCAATGGTTGTGCCATTTTCATCAGCAATTATGAGTGCGTTTTCAATACTATTAAAACTATCCCCTTTGACAAGAATGTATTCTTTTGCATCAATGGTAGAGGTTATGCTAACTAATTGATCTATACCCATGTCGCCCCCAGTAAAATAATCTGTTCTATCATATGAGGTAAGACGGGGGCTGTCAATAATTTCATTGCTAAAACTACCGTACATGGTACCTGTAGTTACTACAATATCTTTGTTAGATTCAATTAAAGTGCCAATGTTTCTAACAACATTTTCCCCATAAAAGAGGGCAATGAACACCTCATGTTTGTCCAATGTAACATTTGGAGGCAAAGGGATTCCCTGTGAGGTACGTAATGAAGGGTCAGAAGTAAAATCAATTATTGTGTTATTTTTTGTGCTTGCAATGGAAAAAAAGGACATATCATTCGAAGTGGTTCTTTCCATTCCAGCAACACGAAAACGTTTTCCCAAACCATCTAGCCCTTTACTTACAATTGCACCAGCGTGATAATCGTGCTTAGCCCTAACAGAAACATATATCTCCTTATCTGATACAATTTCATACCCTTTATTTGAAAATACATTTTTAGCAGGAAAATCTTGAGGAATTGCACCTATAATATTATTTTCGAGCTTTACTTTATACGAAGTGTTTTTTGTCACGACTACAGGGGGAGACCAATCACTTATTGGACTTCCCAACGGCCTTATTGTAAAGGTTGCCTGGTCTTCTGGGGTTGACACATATAAATGCACAGAGTTAAAATAATCAGAAATATCTCCATAGCCCCCATATGGCAAAGGAGAAATATAATGCACCTTACTTAATTGCCCATAAACATAAGTTGCAGCCCAAAGAGACAGTACAAAAACTAAGGTTAATTTTATGGCATTCAGGCGCATTTTCATAGGTTTGCATAACTTGTGCTAATATATGAAATGCTTGCATGTGTCTTAAATCGCCATCAAAAACGACATTTTCCCTCTTTTTTGTATTATGTTTTTACACAGCAAAGGCACAATATCGTATGCCGATTTACACTGATTACCTCACAGATAATTATTATGTGCTTCACCCTGCCATGGCAGGTGCACATTATGAGGGATTAAAGTTACGCACTTCCTACAGAACACAATGGCTAGGCATTGCCAACACACCGGCGGTACAAACCCTTAATGTGCATGCAAGAGTAGGTGATAAATCGGGTATTGGAGGATTGTTTTTTAACGACAAAAACGGCTTTCAATCGCAACTAGGACTTCAAGGAACTTATGCCCATCACATTAATTTTAATCGAAGCGTAAGTGAAATTAATCAGCTCTCTTTTGGGTTTTCTGCCGGAGGCTCTTTCCATCGCCACGATCAATCTACATTTAACCCAACAAACGACCCAAAAATCTCGGGAACTAATGTAAATAGCTCAAGTATGTTTGTGGATGTTGGATTTACGTACAATTATATGTCACTATATGCGCATTTAACTCTTCAAAACTTGTTGTTTGTGGGCAATAATATCTCCGACCAAGTGATGCTTAATAAACCCAAGCGGTTGTTGGCTTCTGTGGGGAATTTCTTTGAGCTTCAACGCAATTGGGCACTTGAACCGTCGTTTTTGTTGGACTATATTCAATATGTGGATAGGCCTAATATTGATGTGAATTTAAAATCGCATCATAATATCAGAGAGACGCAGCTTTGGGTGGGCACTTCTTACCGTAAAGGACTCACAAAAACACTCACCAACAATAACAACACCCCTTACAGCGAACCTTTTTCGCAACTTTCAGCTATTTTGGGTATGAGGCACAATAAGTGGTCGTTTTCTTATACCTACACAACTGGCATTGGAGATATCAAAATTAATAACTCTGGGTTTCATCAACTCACGCTTGGCATTGATATTCTAAGTGATGAATACCGCCCAACTATTATTCGCGGAATTTTATAGCTTTTATGAACCGACTCATATTCTCTTTTATTATCCTCTTCTTAGCGACTTTTCCACAGCAAATTTTTGCTGAGGATTGGGGCAAAACGGGACATCGAGTCATTGGCAAAGTAGCGCAAGAACACCTTACACCAAAAACTGCTGATGCCGTTGATGCACTTCTTGATGGTATGTCGTTAGCGTTTGTTTCCACATACGCCGACGAAATTCGCTCCGATAGCCGATATGACCATCTCGCGCCCTGGCATTATGTCAATATGAATAAGAATGTGCGTTATCCAGAGGCGGAAAAAAACCCAAAAGGAGACATTGTCACAGCTATAGATTATTGCATTGAAGTACTTAAAGACCCAAAAAAATCAAAACCCGATAAGGCATTTCACCTTAAATTATTAGTGCATTTTATTGGAGATATTCATCAACCTATGCACGTGGGAAGAAAAGCGGACAGAGGAGGTAATGACATTGAACTTACATGGTTTGGAAAACCTACCAATTTGCATCGTTTGTGGGACACGGATTTGATTGAACATTACAACATGAGCTATACCGAGCTTGCCGCACACTTACCAAAACTAACTACCAAAGAAAAAGAAAATTGCATGACCACAACAAGGTTGGATTGGGCGCATGAGTCTCAAGATTTGGCAAATAAGATTTATGCCAATACGCCCATAAACGCAGATTTAGGGTATGTATATCATTATCAGTACTTTAAAACGGTACGAATTAGATTGCTTGAAGCAGGACTACGCTTGGCGGCTACTTTAAACGCTATTTTTGATTCAGCTAACGCTCGCTAACAACTTTACCGCTACCAAAAGCCGCGAAAAATTGTTGATAATAACAACGCTTATTTTTAGTAATTCGTTAAATATCAGTAAGTTAAATATATTCAGCGTTGTTTATAACTGTTGAACACTAAACAATTAGTTAACAATATGTTGCGTTTTTTTTAAAGCGCTTGAAATAAAATTGTGTAAATGCAAATTATATGAAACGCATAGATCTTGAACATTATAAAATCTGTTTGATAAACAATCATTCGTTACAAGACCAAATAGATAAGCTTATAAAAGACTCGTTTGAAAGCTATTGTAGCAATAAAAACATCATGTACAATGATTCAGATGTACAAATGGAGGACTATAGAGAAGCCTATTCTATTTCGCTAAACTACTTGTTTAAGGAAGCAAACGAGTGGTAGGCTATTGACTTCAATTTTGTACTTTGGCCCAAAAGTTAAAATGGTAGAAATTGAACGAAAGTTTTTAATCAGTAATGTGCAAGCGTGCCTTGACAAGGCCATCGCTTCATTTCCCATTTTTCAAGGATATCTTTCTGTAGATCCTTCGAGGACAGTTCGTTTGCGGATTCAAGAAAATAATGTTTTTTTGACTATAAAAGGAGCTTGTTCCTCCGACGGTACTACTCGTGTGGAGTGGGAAAAACAGCTTTCAATAAACGATGCTAACACCTTACTTCCGCTTTGTCTTCCAGGAGGCATTCAAAAAACCCGCCATCACGTTCCGTTCAACGAATATCTTTTTGAGGTAGACGTATTTGAAGATGAGTTATCGGGATTGGTCCTTGCTGAAATTGAAATCGAAAACGCAAATCAAAAAATTGAATTACCAGATTGGATTGGAATGGAAGTTACCGGAGATAAGCGTTACTTTAACAGCCACTTGGGGATACACGGCATTCCAAACTAAAATCCTAAATCGCTAAGGTCTTCGTCTTTAAAAAAGGATTTTTGTTGACGTGAAACAGATAGCGAATCACAATCTAAGGGAATGGAAACGTATTCTGGCACTTCAAAGGCATCTTTCGAAATGACGAGGGTAGAATCTGCGTAGCAAGACTTCATAAAATTTGCCCAAATAGGAAGTGCCATGGTGGCACCCTGACCGAAAGCAATAGTTTCAAAGTGAATAGACCTGTCTTCGCCACCAACCCAAACGCCAGTAGCCAAATTGGGCACCATTCCAATAAACCAACCATCGCTTTGATTTTGGGTGGTCCCTGTTTTTCCAGCAATTGGATTGTCAAACTCATAGGGATACCCAGTCACAATATCTCTAAAAATGGGGTTGGTTTTATCTGCTCCTTTATGCCGCAATCGCACACCAGAACCCGATTCAGTAACTCCCTCAAGTAATTTTAAGGTTACATAGGCAGATTCCTCGCTCAACACATCCTTGGTTTCGGGCGCCGCTTGATAAATAACCGTGCCGTTTTTGTCTTCGATACGCGTTACTAACACGGGCTTTACATAAATTCCTTTGTTAACAAAAGCAGCATATGCACCAACCATTTCATACACACTCAAATCAGCCGAGCCTAACGCAATAGCTGGAACATTTGGAATGGAAGAGCTAACGCCCAAATTGCGAGCCAAGTTAACAACAGGCCTTGTCCCCACTTTATCAATCAATCGTGCACTTATGGTATTTATGGAATTTGCAAGGGCATTTTTTAAGGTGCGTTTTCCAATATAACGATCACCCGAATTTTTCGGACACCAAGCATCATGTGCGCCAAATTTTGATGGTTCTACACAATAATATCCATCAGGAAAGGAGTCACAGGGAGAAACTTTTAGTTGATCAATAGCAGAAGCGTATACAAAAGGCTTAAATGTTGATCCAATTTGCCGTTTCCCTTGCATGACGTGGTCAAATTGAAAATGGTGATAATTAATACCTCCAACCCATGCTTTTACGTGACCTGTTTGCGGCTCCATAGACATCATGCCCGCGCGTAAAAAATGTTTGTAGTATCTGATAGAGTCGGTAGGCGTCATTACAGTATCAATATCCCCATTCCAACGAAATACTTCCATTTGGGTGGGTTTTTCAAAACTTGCTAAAATGGTTTCTTCGTCATGCCCATGTGCTTTCATTTTGCGCCAACGTTCAGACCTGCGTTTCGCTTGATTCATGATGTTTTCAATATCACGTTTTTCAACATCTAAAAAGGGTGCAATTTCATTATGTTCGGGCTTATTCTGTCTAAAAAACTCTTTCTGTAAGTTGGGCATATGCGCTGCTACGGCATTCTCGGCATAGATTTGCAGTCTTGAGTCTATTGTAGTGTAAATGCTAAGCCCGTCCAAGTAAAGATTATAAAAAGAGCCATCTTCTTTCGGATTATCAGCAATCCAACCCTGCATAAATTGTTGTAAATAGGCTCTAAAATAGGTGGCAATTCCTTCGCGGTGTGATTGCGGGTTAAAGTCAAGCGTTATGGGTAGTGCAGCTAGTGAGTCACGTTCTTTTTCATTGATAAGATTGTTACGTAACATTTGTTGATACACAATATTTCGCCTTTCGCGTACCATTTCAGGTCTTCGCAATGGATTGTATAAAGACGAATTTTTTAACATTCCCACAAGCATGGCAGACTCGCTCAAATTCAATTCACTTGGGGTTTTTGAAAAATAAATTGAACTCGCTGAACGTAACCCGTCAGCATTATAGTTAAAATCATAAATGTTGAGATACATGGCCATGATTTCGTTTTTGGTGTAGCGCCGCTCCAACCTAATTGCAATAACCCACTCCTTAATTTTTTGTGTTATGGCTTCTGCAATATTTCGTGAACGAACTCCCACAAAAAGCTGCCTTGCAAGTTGTTGTGTAATGGTACTTGCGCCTCC
Organism: Flavobacteriaceae bacterium UBA7446; assembly: GCA_002478685.1. GTDB lineage: Bacteria > Bacteroidota > Bacteroidia > Flavobacteriales > Flavobacteriaceae > UBA7446. The sequence continues at coordinate 7,458 of DLPY01000018.1, read as the reverse complement.
TTTTTTGCCCAAATAAAATAAGGCGCGAGCCGTGCCACGAAAATCAATCCCAGAGTGATTGTAAAAACGCTCGTCTTCGGTTGCAATGAGCGCATCAATCATTTCTGTAGGAATTTCGTCAAACGAAATAGGCGTTCGGTTATCGTTAAAATAAAACTTTCCCAAAACGGTATCATCAGCCGAAATAATTCGCGTTGCCAAGTTTGTCTTAGGGTTTTCCAACTGACGAAAATCGGGCATTGGGCCTAGCAGCCCAACCGATGCGGCACCAAAAATGGAAATAACACCCAAAACAATACTGCCAAAGGCAATCCATATTAGGCGAATAAATTTTCCGTATCCCTTTTTCTTAGTCATTTAAAATTGGGTTTAATGCAATTCCAACTTGATGAATTCCGGGTAATGTTTTATCAGCAACCAATTTTTCGGTAGCACGCACTGCTGGGCGTACGCGAAATTGATACACACCAGGCTCATCTAGCAAAAAGCGTTCCACAAAAGGCAAACGATGTTCTTTAATGTATAGCCCTTTCCCTAGCCATTTGCCGTTAGGCTGTGCCAACAAATAGCTTAGCGTGTCGGTCCCCTCAACACCTTTTGGGTTGCGCCAATTGGCAATAAAATGGATATTTGAAAAGGGATAATCATCGTCGTGACGTAATATCCAATGTATAGCAACTTCTTTTTCGGGGAGGCGATGTTTATAGCTAAATGCTACCCATTGGTCTTGCACCCAACCCTCTTTTGGAAGCTCTTCAAATAGCAATTCTTCTTGGCTGGAACAACCTACCAATAAAAACATTGAGGCAATAAGAAAAAATGTTTTTGTCACGAATGATGAACCGTCTTTAGGTGATGGGCGCGTCCCTTTTTAAAGATTTTGTTGCTGTTATGATTGCCTTTGCGCATTGCTTTTTGCTTGGCTTCGGGCAATGCAACAATTTCCGCACAAGCATTGGAGCAACATTGGTTAAATTTTTCGGCACAAGAAGGGCACTGAATAAACAGCAAATGACAGGCTTCGTTGGCACAATTGATGTGGGTGTCACATGGCGCACCGCATTGGTGACAACTGGCAATGACATCTTCTGAGATAGCCTCGCTACGACGCTCATCAAACACAAAATTCTTTCCTACAAACTTATTTTCAAGCCTTTGGCTTTTGACCTGTCGGGCATACTCAATGATGCCACCTTCAAGCTGATAAACCTTTTTAAATCCTTTGTGTTTAAAGTAGGCACTAGCTTTTTCGCAACGAATACCTCCAGTGCAATACATCACGAGATTTTTATCTTCCTTATGTTCAGAAAGGTCTTCTTCGATGATGGGTAACGAATCACGAAACGTATCCACGTCAGGGGTTATGGCCCCTTCAAAATGACCAATTTCACTTTCGTAATGATTGCGCATATCTATCACTATGGTATCGTCTTGACCGGAAAGAGCATTAAACTCGGCAGCATTTACATGGACACCTTTGTTAGTTACATCGAAAGTGTTATCATTCAAACCATCTGCGACAATTTTATTGCGCACTTTTATTTTGAGTTTTAAAAACGATTTATTGTCTTGCTCTACAGCAATATTAAGCCGAATACCATTTAAAAAATCAATGCTGTCTAGGTGTTTTTTAAAGGCATCAAATTGGGGTGCAGGCACCGAAAGCTGTGCATTTACACCCTCGTGTGCCACATAAATACGCCCCAAAACACCTAGGACATTCCACGAAATAAAAAGATGATCCCGCAGCATTTGCGGATTGCCAATGTGTGCGTAGGCATAAAACGATAGGGTCAGGCGTTCTTCACCAGCCTCATCTATCAGCGCAGCGCGTTCTTGTGCGCTTAATTTGTTGTACAGTTGCATGCTATACAGGATTAAGATTACATTACAAAGGTATCAAATTAAAAATGCGTACAAAAAGGCCGTGCTATAGAAAAATTGTACCTTAGCAGGAAGTAAAAAAACGAAGCATGGGCAACGAAAAAGACGCAAAACTAAAAGCACTTCAGCTAACGTTAGACAAACTTGATAAAGCCTACGGTAAAGGCACCGTAATGAAAATGGGCGATAATGTTACCGAGCAGGTAGAAGTCATATCGTCCGGTTCGCTAGGACTTGATGTAGCGTTGGGCGTAGGAGGCTATCCACGTGGTAGGGTTGTTGAAATCTACGGACCAGAATCCTCAGGAAAAACCACACTGACATTGCACGCCATTGCTGAATGCCAAAAAGCAGGTGGCATTGCAGCTTTTATTGATGCAGAACACGCTTTTGACCGCTACTATGCCAAAAGTTTGGGTGTGGAAATTGATGAACTCATCATTTCGCAGCCTGACCACGGAGAGCAAGCCTTAGAGATTGCAGACAACTTGATTCGTTCTGGAGCAGTAGATATAGTGGTGGTAGACTCTGTTGCAGCACTTACCCCCAAAAGTGAGATAGAAGGGGAAATGGGCGATTCTAAAATGGGGCTACACGCTCGATTGATGTCGCAAGCCTTGCGTAAACTGACCTCATCGATTAGCAAAACAAACTGTACCGTAATTTTTATCAATCAATTACGAGAAAAAATTGGCATCATGTTTGGCAACCCTGAAACCACTACGGGTGGAAATGCACTAAAATTTTACGCTTCGGTGCGCTTGGATATCAGGCGTTCTACCCAAATTAAAGACACTAATGGTGCCGTTATGGGGAACAAAACCCGAGTTAAAGTAGTGAAAAACAAAGTAGCACCGCCGTTTAAAACGGTGGAGTTTGACATTATGTACGGCAAGGGGATTTCGCGAATTGGCGAATTGCTAGACATTGGCGTGGAAGCAGATATTATCAAAAAGAGCGGCTCATGGTTTAGTTATGGTGACACCAAATTAGGTCAAGGCAGAGATGCTGTAAAAACACTTTTGGATGATAACCCAGAACTTTCCGAAGAAATTGAAGGCAAGATTAAAGACATTATCGCAGCAGCAGAATAACACTTATTTATACCCCTCCTTTTTGAGTGTTTCGCTCATAAACTGATATACCTGTTCTTTTAAGGCAGGTACATCTTCTTGACTCAGCCCTTGTGTACTTACAGCAGCATGTACATTAGCACGAACAATTCCAGGTTTTCCTACCCAATACTTGTATGAAAACTGAAAGGGGAAGCGCCTTTTGCAATCGGGAAGCGTAATAGGAACAATAGGGACTTGATGCTCAATGGCAATACTAAACGCACCATTTTTAAAAGGAGCTAAAAAAACGTCTGGTTCGGGCACCAAACCTTCTGGGTAAATCATGATACCAAAGCCCAATGCAATCTTACGCTTGGCTTGCTTATATACATTTTTTCTACTCCACGCGCTATCCCGGTTGACTAAAATAGCACCTCGCTTATAAATTGTAGCAAATAGTGGAATGCGGTCCAATTCCATTTTCCCCACAAAAACCGCAGGTTTTCGAATAGTCATAAACGCCATCAAGATGTCAATCATGCTTAAGTGGTTGGCAATAAACATATGCGGCTTACTGTAGTCTATTTTGGCGTTGTATTTGATAACTGGAATAAACCCCATGCCCAACATGATAAGAGGCGCCCAAAAATAGCGCCCAGCATAGAAAATACCAGCATACCACTTTTCCCTCGTGAGGCAAATCAATAAAAAAGGGAAACAGAGTAATAGCCCAACCCCAGCTAATATGTAAAACCAAATGTTCCAAAGTCCTAAAAGAGCCTTGCGGACATAAACCATAGTGCCAAAAATAGCAATTGATGCGTGAAATCCGTTATTTTTGTGCAGATACAATTTCTATGGCACGCATCCTTACGGGTATTCAAAGCACAGGCACCCCGCATTTGGGCAATTTATTAGGCGCTATTCTTCCTGCTATTGAGATGGCAAAACAAAGCAGTGAAGAGGCGTTTTTGTTTATAGCCAATATGCATTCCCTTACGCAAATCAAAGATGCTACAAAGTTAAAATCCAACACTTTATCTACTGCAGCAGCGTGGTTAGCTTGTGGGCTAGATACTGAAAAAGCCTGTTTTTACAGGCAGTCAGATGTTCCAGAAGTAACCGAATTGGCATGGTATTTAAACTGTTGTTTCCCTTTTAGCAGACTGTCTTTGGCACATTCTTTCAAAGATAAGTCAGACCGACTGGAAGACGTAAACGCTGGATTGTTTACCTATCCCATGCTTATGGCAGCAGATATTTTGTTGTATGATGCTCAGTGGGTTCCGGTTGGAAAAGATCAATTACAACACCTTGAAATGGCTAGGGATGTCGCTAGTCGTTTTCATGCTGCTTATGGCGAGACCTTTGTGCTACCAGAGGCAAAACTCCAAACCGACACCCAGTATGTTCTGGGAACAGATGGCAGCAAAATGAGCAAATCCAAAGACAATACCATTGACATTTTTTTACCAGAGAAAAAGCTGCGTAAGCAAGTAATGTCAATTGCCACAGATAGCACACCAATGGAGGCACCTAAAAACCCAGACTCTTGTACGGTATTTTCGTTGTATTCGCTTATTGCAAACGAAAGTGAGATTGCCAAAATGCGAACTAATTACGAAGCCGGAGGTTTTGGTTATGGTCATGCAAAGCAAGCATTGTTTGAAGCAATTATAGAACGCTTTGCGGAAGCTAGAATACAGTTTGACACCTACATGCAACAACCTGATATGTTGGAGGAGCAACTCCAAAAAGGGGCTGAAAAAGCGCGTCGCGCTGCGCATGAGGTTTTGCAGCGTGTGCGGAAAAACATCGGCTTTTCGCCTAAATCATTTTAAATTGTTTTCCAGCTTGCGCTATTACGGCGCCTTTCATTTCCAGTTGAAACAAAATACTTGCTACTTCGCTAACTCTAAGGGTGGCATCTAATGCAATAAGGTCAATGTGTTTTGGGGCATTGCTCATATGGCTTAATACCCGCTTTTCCTTTTCATTGAGTTCAACAAAAAGTTTTGGTTGTGCAATAGGGTTTTGTTGTTGTTTCCAACCTAATAATCGCGCTACATCTTCGCCGCTTGTTATGCATTCTGCTTGTCTGTTTTTGATAAGCTTCAAACAACCGCTTGCGGTAGCGTCAGTGGGTCTGCCTGGCGCAGCAAATACATCGCGCTGATAGCTAAGCGCATATTGTGTGGTGGTCAGCGCACCGCCTTTTTCTCTAGACTCTACAATTATGGTGGCTTGTGCCAAACCTGCTATAATGCGATTGCGCTGCAAAAAATGCGATCTTTGAAAAGGCTCATTTGCCCAAACTTCAGACAAAAAACCACCTGTTTTTTCTATGCGTTTTCGGTACCTAGCATGCGGCTTGGGGTAGCACCCTAAAATACCGTGCCCAAAACAACCAAAAGTAATTAACCCATTGTCAAGTGCTGCAAGATGTGCTTCGATGTCAATGCCATAGGCAAACCCCGATACAATTACGGGCTGATATAGGGCAAGCTCTGCTACCAACTGCTTTACAAAAGCCTTGCCTTGTGAGCTTGGTTGCCGTGTTCCTACAATACTAACAATTCTGGTAGTTGGGGGAAAAGGCTGTCCAGAGTAAAACAACACAAGCGGCGCATCTGCGCATTGGTTTAGCGGGGCAGGAAAGGCGGTATCTAAATAGGAAATCCAATTGATATTGCACTTTTCCATAAGCGCAACTTCTTTTTCAGCTGCCCTAACAACATGATGTTTTTCAGTACTTTTAAAAACTTTTGAAATGGATTGATAAGGCGATTCGTTTGTGTGCTTGATATTTTCAAAAACAGCAGCCGCACTTCCAAAATGACTAATAAGTTTTCGGGCGGTAATACACCCAATTTTGGACATTTTTGTGAGGGCTAGTGTAGCAATAAGTTCAGTTTTTTCCATAAGATTAAGGTCCCGTAAAAATACAAAAACAGAACTTTTAAGGTTTCACTAAAAAATGTACATTTGTGTAATGGAGTTATCAGCGCATATACACTATCTTTTATATCGAAATGATTGTGTTACCATCCCTGGCTTTGGGGCTTTTTTGGTAGAGCAAAAGGCAGCGTATTACGATGCCGTCGATCAGCTGTATTTCCCTCCATCAAAAGTATTGTCCTTTAATGAAACGCTGCAATCTAACGACGGCACCTTAGCATCGCATTTGGCCAAATCTTATGGTACAAGTTATGAGCGTGCGGTTATGGACATGCACCAACAGACCATTACATGGAAAGAGTCGCTTCAAAAAGGAAAGCTTAGCATCCCAACTTTGGGGGACTTTGTATTAAATAGCGAAGGAAAAATGGTGTTTACTCCCGAAAGTGGTCTAAACTTTTTGGCGGCTAGTTATGCCCTTTCCGAAGTTCCAGCCCAACCAATTTCTAGAACCATTGCCGAACAACCTGCCAAACAACCGATTTACTTTGAGCTTGAGCAAACAAAATCCCGCCGTGTGGTTGGATATGCGGTTGTTGCTGCAAGTGTTTTAGCCTTATTTGCTGTTGGCTCAAATAGCTACTTAAACCAACAAGCCGACATACAGTGGCAAACTGAACAAGCCTTGCGGGAGCAAGTGCGCGAACAGGCATCCGTATCGGCGTATGATTTGGGCGAGTTGCCAACCTTAAAAATTGCATTGTCTAAAAAAAACCAACCCGTTGCAGAATTTCACGTAATTGCAGGGTCATTTAGAAATGAGGCAAATGCCAAAAAACTCGTAGCAGCATTGCAACGAAAAGGTTATTATGGCGCACAAAAGTTGGCACAAACCCCACAAGGGTTTTACCAAGTGTCATTTGCATCTTTCCCCACAAAACGCGAAGCGTATAATGCCATGGCAGATATAAAGCGCGACAATTACCCAGATGCGTGGGTAACCAAAAAATAGTTCCATGAAACCAAAGCACCCACAGGAATCCAAGACGGTCATGACCGACTTGGTGCTGCCTTCAGATACAAACCCTATCAATAATCTTTTTGGTGGCGAACTGTTGGCACGAATGGACCGTGCGGCCTGCATTGCTGCACAGCGACACTCGGAGCAGATTGTGGTAACGGCTTCGGTAAATCATGTGCATTTTAGAAAGCCCGTACCTCTTGGAAGTGTACTTACACTTGAAGCAAAAGTTTCCCGTGCTTTTGGTACCTCTATGGAAGTATTTATAGATGTGTGGATAGAAACACAAGACGGCACTGCGCGCGAAAAAGTAAACGAGGCAATTTATACGTTTGTTGCCGTGAGCAAAGAAGGCAAACCCGTGGAGGTTCCTACATTGATTCCCGAAACGAAATTGGAACAAAAGCGCTTTGACGGCGCCCTACGCCGCAGACAACTTAGCTTGATTTTGGCAGGAAAACTAAAACCACACAAAGCAACAGAACTTAAAGCGCTGTTTCAGTAGCACAATACTTTATTGTTAAGATTAGCACGCACCATAGACTTAACTATTTATTAGGAAGGTGCGCGCCAGTAGGATTTAATTTTTAATCTTCAGCC
>DLPY01000068.1 GCA_002478685.1 Flavobacteriaceae bacterium UBA7446 | reverse complement strand
ACACAAAGTCTAAATGGGGTAGAAGAAGGCAGTATGTTTTTATTGGAGGGATTCTTATGGGAATAGCCTACATTGCAATGTGGCAAATTCACAGAGACAACGGAATTCTTTTTAACTTTATATATTTCTTCTTGTGGTCTTTGGTGTTTTATTTAGGACTTACCATTTTTAGCGTGCCTTATGTTGCCATGGGTTATGAAATTAGTGAAGACTATCATGAACGGACTCAAATTATGGCCATTGCTCAATTCATTGGGCAATGGGCATGGGTAATAGCCCCATGGTTTTGGGTTATTCTTTACGACCCTGAGTGGTTTCCTATTGGCGCAGATCAAGGTGTAAGAGAGTTATCAGTATGGGTGGCTATTTCCTGTACACTATTCGCTATTATACCAGCACTCTGTTTGAAAAGCAAATCAACATTAAATCACACAGATTTTTTACCCATCAACGCCAAATATGTATTAAAAAGCACGAGAGGAATATTTATATCAGCTTTTGAGGCATTTAAAATCAAGCAGTTTAGAAAAATTGCTTTCGCCACGTTTTTGATTTTCAACTCATTCAATGTAATTGCTCCTTATACATTTTTAATCATAGTACATTACTTGTTTAACAGCGATCCAGCAAGTGCAGGAAATTGGCCTGCAATGCATGGGTCAGTTGGCGCCCTAATCACTTCGTTTTTAATTATCCCGTTGATTACAGTAATGTCAAAAAGAATTGGTAAAAAGCGAGCATTTATGGTGTCACAATTTATTTCCATTATTGGTTATGTTATGTTCTGGTTTCTATTTGTTCCTGGTAAGCCACACTTATTTTTATACGCACTACCTTTTCACTCTTTTGGGATAGGTGGTTTGTTTACTATTATGATGTCTATGACAGCAGATGTATGTGATTTGGATGAACTAAATACAGGTCAAAGAAGAGAAGGTGTTCTTGGCGCTGTATATTGGTGGATGGTAAAATTAGGGTATGGAATTGCGGCCCTACTGGGTGGATTTTTTCTAATGATTGTCGGTTTTGATGCAGATAATGTCACTGAATCTGCAGTTACAGGAATGCGAATATTCTATTCGCTCTTACCAATTGCTGGAGTAATTGGCGCAATAATCATTATGAAAAATTATGATATAACAGAACAAAAAGCAGCAGAGATAAAAAAAGCTTTAAATAATCTGAGGAAAGAATCTTAATTTTTATTTGGTGTCATATTGAGAAGACATAGAATTTAGTTCAGAAGAGTTAGAGTATAAATCATACAAAGGAGTAAATTTTGATAATCATACTAAGAAGACTTAAAAGAGCTGTGGCGTAAAACGCTTAAAGCAGTTATGCACGGCATTTGCTTTAGTATGTATGAAGATGGACAGGAACGAGGAGATATCATTACAGAGACTCAAGTGGAACGGCGTGTTAAAATCTTAAAACCTTACACCAAATGGATTCGCTTTTTTTCCTGCACTAAGGGAAACAAACACATACCATGTATGTCGCAAAGGTCAAAAAAGTTATTATAATAGAAACGGGATGGGCGAGCAAAGGAGAGCCGCCAAAAGGGTCAGTCCCTTCATTAGTACATACGATGAAATACTTTATTAATAACCTAGCATGGTCAAAAAAAGCATATATTAGGATGTTTTATTTTTCTTCTTTTGACGAATGTTGGAAGGTGGGACCTGAGGGCGAAGTAGTAGCTTACTGGGTACTTTGGGATAAAAACGAAAAGTTGAAATTTTAAAAAACTCAACAAAGAACTTCTTATGAAATCAAGATATCTTAAACACTTATTTATTGCATTTGTAGCGTTAGCTTCATGTTCGCAAACTCCTGAGAAGCAAAAACAAAAATCAATTGCAAAAAAAGTTGATGCTATTTTAAGTCAAATGACACTTGCTGAAAAAGTTGGTCAAATGACACAAGTGGATATGCGTTTACTAGATAGTCCGCAAGACATTCACACTTTTCATATAGGCTCTATTCTTAGCGGAGGCGGTGCAGTTCCAAAAACGAACACACCAAAAGGATGGCTAGAAATGGTAAATGGGTTCCAGAAAATTGCGCTGAGTGATCGCCTTGGTATTCCACTAATTTATGGAATTGACGCTGTTCATGGACATAACAATGTTTTAGGGGCTACTGTATTTCCACACAATCTTGCTCTTGGTGCATCAAACGATGCGGACCTTGTTTATCGCGTAAATAAAGCTACAGCAATTGAGGTTGCTGCTACGGGAATTCACTGGACATTTTCGCCTTGTATTACCATTCCTCAAGATCCTCGTTGGGGTCGTTTTTACGAAGGATTTGGACAAACTACAGACATTGTTAATCGGCTAACAAGAGCTGCTGTTTTGGGGTATCAAGATCGCCTAACCAAGACACAAAACAAGCAAGTGGCTGCTTGTGCAAAACACTTTATTGGCGATGGCGCTACCGTTTGGGGTACTGGTAAACGAGTGGACGGCATACATACCTATCATATTGATCGTGGAGATGTGCAACTTGACGACACGATGCTACGTGAAATATACCTTCCGCCTTACAAAACTGCCATTGAAGCCGATGTGAAAACCATTATGGCAAGTTTTAATAGTGTGCGGGGAGAAAAATGTCATGGCAGTAAATACCTTCTCACCGATTTGCTAAAAGACGAACTCGGTTTTCAGGGATTTGTAGTCTCTGATTGGGCAGGAATTGATGAAATACCTGGCGATTACAAATCGGATGTCATTAACGGAGTTAATGCAGGTATTGATATGGTCATGGTGCCGGGAATTATGGAAGGTCAAAACCAAAAACACTACAAAACATTTATCAAATTTTTGATAGAAGCAGTAAATGAAGGTAGTGTTTCTATGGAGCGTATAGACGATGCTGTACGAAGAATTTTAAAGGTAAAAATGGAAATTGGACTTTTTGATGATCCGTATATTGATTACAGTCACTTAGATAAAATAGGTTCACCCGAACATCGTGCGCTTGCCCGTGAAGCCGTTCAAAAATCTGCAGTTGTGTTAAAAAATGAGCAAGTACTTCCTCTAGACAAGTCAACATCAATCACTGTGGTGGGCTCAGCAGCAAACAATCTTGGGGTACAAAACGGCGGTTGGACTACTGATTGGCAAGGGTTTTTCACTCCTGATTTCGACTTTTTGGACAACAATTCCGATGGTGTGCTTAATAAAAAAGAATACAACACACAGCTTGAGAAAATATTTGAGAACAAATTTAACCCACGCGATTGGGAAGGTCACTTTAACGAAATTGACCTTGACAACAATGGCAAAGCCACTTCAACAGATTTCACTGCTTTTATGGCAACCCGCGTACTTCAGCCAAAAGGAACTACCATTTTGGATGGAATTAAAGCGGTGGCACCTGATGCTAAAATCACTTATAATCCTAATGCCAACAAAATAATCAAAGGCGATGTTGTACTCGCTGTAATTGGCGAATATCCCTATGCCGAAGGCTTTGGCGACGATGCTGATTTACGCCTTAATAAAGCGGATTTGGAAGTTTTAGAGCGTGCTCATGCCTCTGGAAATACGATAGTAGCTGTATTGCTTTCCGGACGCCCATTGTTAGTGCATGAGCACTTAGCGCAATGGGATGCTTTTATAGCTTCGTTTTTACCTGGTATAGCAGGAGAGGGCATTGCAGATGTGCTTTTTGGCGATGCTAATCCGCAAGGCAGACTAAGTTTCATGTGGCCTACAAGTGTTGACGGCAGTGGCGTACTGTTTGCACAAGGCAGCGGAACGCAATACAATTAGACTTTTCCGCTAAAGTAGATAAACGTATCTTTGACTATGAGATTTATCTTATTTTGCAGCTTACTTCTTTTTATTGGGTGTACACAATCCATGCCTCAAGTGCCCACGCAAAAAGTCGCTGGTACAGCCATTGCAGATTCTATCATTGCCTCGGTTGATGTGGCTACGCCACAACCTCTAGACTCACTGGATTGGTCTAATTTGATCCAATTGATGGAATCTCTTAACGAAATTCCATTTGCGCAACGTAAGGTTACATTAGAAACGTTGAAAAAAGAAGCAATTATATTTTCCAGACAAGTGTTGCCAGTGGAATTTGACACAAGCCCCATTCAATCACGTTATACAGTTTTCCTGACCGACGTCTATGTTGCTTCCGATAAAAGATTGAGTGACAATGCCGCCGAGCAACAAGCACGGGCTATTGCCAAAATGAAAAACAGTTGGAATGTTTTTGTGAGTCATATAAACGCAGAAAAACCTTCAGCAATCCTTGAAATGGCACCCCGCTAAGTTGTATACAAACCCAAATAGCTCGGCGCTTATGGTGTCCAACACCTTTTTTGTTCTATCGCTTTTTTCTGATAAAAATTGCGGAGGTTCTAGCTCATTTTCTTTGCATTCCTTTGTGTAGAAGGCAGCTCTTTTTTGATGCAGAGGACTAACACAATGGAAGGTATGCCCCCAAAAACTTCCTTCGATTACAGAAGTTAAAAATGAAACTACATCATTTTGATGCACTAAATTAGTTGGTGCCAATGGTGCTGGAAGCCCTGTTTTTCCAGCCAACTGCTTTACAGGATGGCGTCCATCACCCACCAATCCACCAAGGCGTACAATTGTGGCATTACTGCCCAATTCTAGTACGGCTTTTTCTGCTTCAAGCAGTTGATTACCTACGGCGGTTGTTGGCTTGGGGACCGTAGTTTCATCTACTTCGCCTTGCGATGCACCAAAAACACCAATGCTGCTTAGGTGCAAGATTTTACAATTTGAATGGGGTGGAATTGATTTTAAGATATGTGTTATCCGCATGGCATAATCCGCATCAGGATTCTGACGAAGACCAGGTGGTAATGTGGTTATGATTATATCAGCATCTGAAACAAATGACTTAATGGCTCCTACAATGCCTATATTCTCTATTTGTATAACATACGGCAAAATACCCAGAGCCCTCAACGTATTGCTCTTCCTCTCAGATCTAACACTTCCATTTATTGAATACCCTTTTTCCAAAAGCCTTTTAGCAAGTGCACGCCCAAGCCATCCACAGCCCAAAATTGAAATCTGTTTCATATCACGTGTAAAAGTATCTTTTTTGTGGGAAAATGGACGATTTAAAAATTTTTTCCTACCTTTTCATCAATAAACACAAACAATGCCTATAAAAAGTTTTCAAGCGGCACGTCAAAAACTTACGTCCAAGCGACCAAAATCGCTATTGGTTCGGGAATATATGACACGCAATTTGATTACGTTTTCGAAGCAACAATCCGTTCTGGAAGTGATGCGAATTTTGATTCGTAACAAAATTTCGGGTGGTCCTGTTGTCGATGATTTGTCCGGTCTTGTAGGTATCATTTCTGAAGCGGATTGCATCAAGCATTTGTCTGAAGGTAAGTATTTTAATCAGCCTTTTTTTGACCGTAAAGTGGGAGAAAGCATGACAGCGGAAGTAGATACTATAGAAGCTGATAAAACCATTTTTGATGCTGCTACGCTGTTTCATAAAACAAACAGACGGCGTCTTCCGGTTTTGGAGCATGGCAGACTAGTAGGACAAATTAGTAGGCAAGATGTTGTGAAAGCGGCGTTATTGCTGCGTAGCCAGCGATGGCGCTAATGGTTATAAATTTTTTAAAAACCCCTTATCATGAGTACAATTCAGAACAAAGTTCAGCTCATTGGTCATCTGGGAGATGACCCCGAAGAAGTTGAGTTAGACAACAACAAAAAGTTAGCTAAGTTTTCACTTGCCACCAACCTTCGTTACAAAAACAAGGAGGGCGACACGGTTGAAAATACCCAGTGGCATCGCATTGTTGCATGGGACAAGCTAGCGGATATTTGCATCAAACACCTTAAAAAGGGAAGCCATGTGGCATGCCATGGGCGACTGGTGTATAGAGATTATGAAACTAAATTGGGAGAAAAACGGCATAGTGCAGAAATTCATTTGGACGAAATGCTAATGCTGTAATCATTCAAAAATTTCTGCTGCTATACGATAGGTATTGGCGTGCGCCTCAACAATTAAATTTACATCGGGCGCATAGCCACCACCCATACTGCATTGCACGGGAATGCCACGTTCAAAGCAAGACGACAAGACCATTTCGTCTCGCTTTTTTGTGCCATCAAGTGACAGGCTCAAACGCCCAAGTTTATCCTCTTTAATAACATCAACACCAGAGAGATAAAACACAAAATCGGGCTGAACAGTAGTGAACAGATGGGCTAATTGAACTTCTAAAATCTCAAGATATTCGCTGTCTTGTGTATTATCCCCAAGGGCAATATCCAAATCACTAACCTCTTTTTCAAAGGGGTAATTCGCCTTACCGTGCATAGAAAAGGTAAACACATTTGGATTGTTGCGAAAAAGTGCAGCTGTTCCATTGCCCTGATGTACGTCTAAATCAATAATTAATACTTGATTTACTTGTTGGCTATGAAGCAAATAATTAGCGGCAATTGCTTGATCGTTAAGTAGGCAAAATGCCTCGCCACTATCAAAGAAAGCGTGGTGTGTTCCGCCAGCAATATTGAACGAAATGCCGTGTTTTAGTGCAAATTCACAACCCTCCAAAGTGCCCTGAGCAATAACGCACTCACGCTCAATAAGTTCACGGGATAAGGGAAACCCAATACGTCTCTCCTCTTTTTTTGATAGTGATAATTCCTTTAATTGCTTGTAGTATTCCGCACAATGTGTGCGCAAAATATGTTTTTCGAAAACGCGGTTAGGCGAAAAAAATTGTTCTCGCTTACAAGTGCCTTCACGAACAAGCTGTTCGGGCAACATCTCATATTTTAACATGGGAAACCGATGCCCTTTTGGCAAGGGATGTGCGTATATGGAATGATGGGCAATGCGAATCATTGCCGCAAATATAGCTTAGGCTGTGCTAAATTTTTTCAGAACTAATCCAGTACAAAAAATTAGTATTCCAATTGAAAATAAAACACAGACTATACCCTCGTCAGAATTTAATATTTGTAAATGTTTTAAAAAATCTACCATGTCTACTTCAGTAATGATGAGTAATGGAAAAGAAACAAGAAGGAGCACAAATCCAAAAGTAGAGATTTTTTTATAAAGGGGTTGTTTTGTCATAACTGTAAGATTAGGTTTAATAAAAGTAAAGCATTTTGTTTTAAAATACAAATGGTCGTTATAATTATGCCAAATTCAGCATAATTTAGCGTAGGATTTTAAACGTTCGTTTCTAAGAAGAAAGTTTTTCTAACTGTGTAGCTATGATATCGTCTTCTATTTTTTCAAACAAAAGCGCGGCTTCGCCTAGTTGATGGCCACCTTCTATAAGATGCAATGCGCTGACATTATCCCAGCTCAAAGCCTTATTTAGTTGTAACATCCTGCGTAGTTTTTGCGCCGTGTGTGGTAAAAATGGTTCAGAGACAATTGCCAAACCAGCTGCTACTTGCAAAGCGGTATGCATTATTGTAGCCACACGCTTGGGGTCGGTTTTTATGAGCTTCCAAGGCTCTTCATCAGCCAAATACTTATTTCCCAATCTGGCAAGTTGCATCATTTCTTGACTTGCCGCTCTAAACTTATACTGTTCAATGAGTTGTGCGATTTCGATTGGTGCATCAGCCAGTTTTTTTATGGTTGCCTTATCTGCTGAGCTTAATGCGTTTGCCACGGGCACTACGCCTTCGTAGTATTTTTTCATCAATACCATTACACGGTTGATAAAATTTCCGAAAATAGCAACGAGTTCACTATTGTTTCGAGTTTGAAAGTCGTTCCATGTAAAGTCGTTGTCTTTGGTTTCGGGGGCATTTGCTGTTAGCACATAGCGCAACACATCTTGTTTTTCGGGAAAGTCTTCTAGGTATTCATGCAACCAAACCGCCCAATTTTTAGAGGTAGATAGCTTTTGCCCCTCTAAGTTTAAAAATTCATTGGCAGGTACGTTTTCGGGAAGGATATACTTGCCCATTGCCTTGAGCACTGAGGGAAAAATAATACAGTGAAACACAATATTATCCTTTCCAATAAAATGTACCAATTCGGTGTTTTTATCTTGCCAATAGGGTTTCCAATCGGCACCTTCCTGTGCAGCCCATTCTTTGGTTGCCGAGATGTAGCCAATGGGCGCATCAAACCAAACATACAACACTTTATTTTCGCCACCTGCTACTGGAACGGGAATTCCCCATGACAAATCACGCGTAACGGCTCTGGCTTTTAACCCATCGTCTATCCACGACTTTACTTGCCCTAACACATTTGTTTTCCAATCGGATTTATGCGATTCTAAAATCCATAAACGCAAAAAATCTTCATAACGGTCTAAGGGCAAATACCAATGCGTGGTGGTTTTTAGACTTGGTGCTTCTCCAGAAAGCGCAGATTTTGGGTTAATCAAATCAGTTGCATTTAAGGAACTTCCGCAAGCTTCGCATTGGTCGCCATACGCTTCGGGGTGACCACATTTTGGGCAGGTGCCAACAACATATCTGTCTGCCAAAAATTGATTTTCTTTGGCATCGTAAAGCTGTTCTGTGGTCTGTGTTTCAAAACAGTCGTTGGCATGCATAGTTTTAAAAAATTCTTGCGCTGTTTCTCGGTGCACATCGCTAGAAGTTCTGCCGTAATAATTAAACGAAATTCCAAAGTCATCAAATGATTTTTTGATGATATTATGGTATTTATCAATGACTTCCATAGGTGTAATGCCTTCTTTTTTGGCTTTCATTGAAATGGCAACGCCATGCTCATCACTCCCGCAAATAAAAAGGACTTCTTTGCCTCGCATACGAAGATAACGGGCATAAATATCGGCGGGCACATAAACTCCTGCTAGGTGTCCAATGTGAATGGGTCCGTTGGTATAGGGCAGTGCAGCGGTAATGGTATGGCGTTTGTTCATGCAATTGTTATAGGCACAAAAATAGGGATTTTATATCCGTGCTTCGACGTGATTTTTTATCTTTAAATGACCCAAACTATTAACCTATGAACTCAGTTAACAAAGGAAAACAGGGCGAGAACTTAGCTGCGGCTTACTTACAAAAGAGCGGGTATGAAATTGTTTCTCGTAATTTTTACTACCAAAAAGCTGAGATTGATATCATTGCGCAAAAAGCCAATGTGTTGTGTATTGTGGAAGTAAAATGGCGAAAATCAGAAATACACGGTGCGCCACACGAGTTTGTAACACCAAAAAAACGCAAACTGTTAGCACGAGCTGCTGAATTTTTTATCCAAAAACACAACTGGCAAGGCGAAACGCGATTTGATATTGTGAGCATCACAGGAGTGGCACCAAATATTACCATTGAGCATATTGAGAGTGCGTTTTATTTCTTCTAGAATTGTTATTTTTATAACATTTCGTGTTTTTATATATACCTTTGTGAAATAATTAAAGCACATGAAAACGATTGCTTCTGCCGTTGAGGCGTATATTAAGTCAAAGCCATTTTTGATTAGTGCGCTCACACAAGGGATTATCAACCTGACTTCGTTGTCGCGTATTATGCAAGAAGATATTCAGGCACAAACCCAAAAACCCGTTCGCACAGGTGCGATTGTTATGGCACTCAAACGTCTTTCTACGGACTTAGAGTTCCGTTACTCACACAAAATCATTAAAACACTCAAAAATATTGGTGATATTACAGTGCGCTCCGCATTAATCGATTACAACTTTAAAGTCTCCGATACACTGTTGGCGGCACAGGCAACATTGTTGTCTCAATTAAAGCTATCTAGTGAGAATTTTTACACCTCGTCTCGCGGTGTGCACGAGTGCAATATTGTGGTTAGCAAACACCTTGCCCCTTTGGTTGACACGTATCTCGCTAAAGAGGAATGCTTACACAAAGAAGAAAATTTGTCTTCGATTACACTTAAGTTACCTACAGAAAACGTTTCTATACCTGGGATTTATTATTTCGTTTTTCAACGTCTTTCATGGGAAGGAATCAATATTTATGAAGTGATTTCAACCTCAAATGAGTTTACCATTTTGGTTAATGATGAGCAAGTGGATAAGGCTTTTCGGGTGATAAAAGACCTTAAACAGTTGTAGGTTGTTGAAGTTTTTGGAGCAGAATTATCGCGCTTTGAATGGATAAAACGTCATTAATCACAAGCACTAGCTTTTGTCCTTCTTTGGTGTTTTTTTCTTTTAGTTGTGCCTTTCCTAACGTGCTCAATTTGCCCAACATAAATTGAAAGGCACCCTCTTGATAAAACGAACTTTCAGGTTCAGCCAAGAATGTACAAATACACTTCTGTTTTTTTAGGATGATTTTTTCAAAGCCTAATAACGCCCCCAACCACTTGAGGCGAACACTTTCAAAAAGTGCAATTGTGGGCTCGGGAAGTGCCCCAAACCTATCAATAAGCGATGCTCCAAATTCATTTAATTCTTCTTCTGTTTTTAGGGTGGCAAGCTCTTGATATTGCGCTAAGCGTTCTGTTACGTAATTTATATAATCGGTGGGAAAAAAGATTTCAAAATCGGTATCCAACACTAATTCTTTTGCAGTAGGTTTTTGGTCTGGATAGAGTGCTTTGAATTCATTTTGTTGCAATTCCTCGATGGCATTTTTTAGAATTTTCTGATAGGTTTCAAAACCAATTTCGTTAATAAACCCACTTTGTTCGCCACCTAGCAAGTCGCCTGCGCCTCTAATTTCTAAGTCTTTCATGGCTATTTGAAATCCAGAACCTAATGCCGTGTACTGATTCACTGCTTCCATGCGCTTGCGGGCGTCATCAGTAAGCACCGAAAATGGTGGAGTAATAAAGTAGCAAAAGGCTTTTTTGTTGCTGCGCCCCACACGACCTCGCATTTGATGCAAATCGCTAAGTCCAAAATGGTTGGCATTATTGATAAAAATGGTGTTGGCATTGGGAACATCAAGCCCACTTTCTATAATAGTGGTAGCCACCAATACGTCAAATACACCCTCAATAAATCCAAGCATCAGTTCCTCCAATTTATTTCCAGTAAGTTGTCCATGGGAAGTGGCAATCCGAGCATCTGGAATGAGGCGCTGCAACATACCTGATATCTCCCCGATATTTTCTATTCGATTGTGTACAAAAAATACCTGACCGCCACGTTGCAGTTCATAAATTACAGCATCTCGAATTTGAGTTTCACTCCACGAAATCACTTGGCTTTCAATGGGATATCGGTTTGGGGGAGGTGTATTTATAACCGACAAATCACGTGCCGCCATAAGACTAAACTGCAGGGTTCTTGGTATAGGTGTTGCGGTAAGGGTGAGTACGTCAACGTGCTCTTTTAGGGAGCGTAATTTTTCCTTTACGTTCACGCCAAATTTCTGTTCTTCGTCCACAATGAGTAACCCCAAATCTTTGAATGAAACCGATTTTCCAACCAATTGATGTGTACCAATCACAATATCAATTGCGCCGTTACCAATTCCTTCAAGCACCTCTTTTTTTTGTTTGGCTGTTCTAAACCTATTGAGATAATCTACGGTAACGGGGAACTCTCTCAGTCGTTTTAGAAAAGTATTGTAGTGTTGAAACGCCAGTATGGTTGTTGGCACCAAAACTGCCACTTGTTTGCCATTGTCCACTGCCTTAAAAGCCGCACGTATAGCAACCTCTGTTTTTCCAAAACCCACATCACCACAAACCAGTCTGTCCATGGGCTTTTGGTCTTCCATATCTTGCTTTACGGCTTCGGTTGCGGTGCGTTGATCGGGTGTGTCTTCAAACAGAAACGAGGCTTCTAACTCATATTGCAAATAGGTGTCTGGACTACAAGCAAATCCTTTTTTCATACGCCGTTTGGCGTATACATTAATCAGATTAAATGCAATTTCTTTAACCTTCTTTTTCGTCTTTTGTTTGATTTTTTTCCATGTGCCAGAACCAAGTTTATACACCTTTGGTACGGCGCCATCTTTCCCGTTAAATTTTGAGATTTTATGTAGCGAGTGAATACTCACATACAAAATGTCTCTGTCTCCATAAAACAGCTTAATTGCCTCTTGTGTTTTGCCTTCCACGTCAATGCGTTGCAAACCGCCAAAGGTGCCAATTCCGTGATCGATGTGTGTAACGTAATCACCCACTTCAAGTTGCGCCAACGCTTTCAGTGAAATCGCCTGTTTTTTGGAATAGCAGTTTTTCAGTCTGAACTTGTGATAACGCTCAAAAAGCTGATGGTCGGTGTAGCAAACGATATTTTCATCTTCATCTACAAACCCTTGATACAGCGGAGCTATCCAACAATGAAAGTTTGTTTCTGGAGCAAGTTCCTCAATAATTTGTGTAAGCCGCTCCTTTTGGGTTTCGGACGCACAAAAAATATGATTTACACGTTGCTGCTCAGTATTTTCGATGAGGTGTTCTGAAAGCCAATCAAACTTGCGCTTAAAGTGCGGTTGCGGTTGGCAAGAAAAGACAAGTGAGTGGGTTTTTTCAGTGGGTGAAAAATGAATGCTAAGTAATGCATCCAATCCATTTTTAAACACTTTTCCATCAATAAATAATTCCTTTGGTGATTGCCTTTTGATTTCACCTGATAGATTTTTATAAGTCTTTTGGGCGTGTTTAAAAAGTGCATCAATTTCGGCGGTCACTATGGACTCATTTTGGACGCAAACAAGTGATTTTGTGCATAAAAACGAAAACAACGATTGCCGTTTTTCTGTATTTACTTTTTGCTCTATGTTGGCAAGGATTTTTACCTGTTCATGCATTTGTATGGAACGTTGACTGCTCACATCAAATGTGCGAATGGTATCTACTTCATCGCCAAAAAATTCAATCCGAAACGGTTCATCATGACTAAACGAATGCACGTCTAAAATACCCCCACGAACGGCAAATTCACCTGGTTCAGCCACAAAATCTACACGGTTAAACCCAAACTCAAAAAGTGTTTCGTTGACAAAATCAATGTTCAACTCATCACCTTTATCAATGGATAGTGTTTTGCGCTTTAATTCTTCGGTTGTGAGCACTTGTTCGAAAAGTGCTTCCGGATAGGTAACCACCAACTGCTTTGTGTGTCCTTTAAGTTTTTGAAGTGTTTCTGCACGCAGCAGTACGTTGGCGTTATCGGTTTCTTCAATATTGTAGGGTCTGCGGTAGCTAGAAGGATAAAAAAGGGGAGGGCTTGGCAAAAGCACTTCCAAATCGTTTAAAAAATAAGCGGCTTCCTCTTTGTTGTTGAGTATCCAAATGGTGGTATTGGGGTGTTGTTCAAAAAGAGACTTGACTAAAAAACTGTATTTGGAGCCAATCAAGCCCAAAGCAGTCACACTGCCGTTGGCGCATACGTCTTCATAAACCGTACGGAATTGCGAATTGTTTTGATACAAAACAGGAAGCTCGGTCACGCCTAATTTTTGGCAAAAATACAAAGTCCCAAGACTATGAAATGCGTATGCGTTATTTTTTAAACAAATTCGTTGCCTACTGTGAGGTTAAAATGGGTCTATTCACGCAAGAGTTATTAAATTTGCTCCCTATGAAAAAAGTGCACATTCGTGAAGCTAATGCAACTGATGCCGCAGGCATTATTGCGTTGATTCAGGAATTGGCGAATTTTGAGCGAGCACCTGATGCCGTTGCCGTTACAGAAGCGGAGCTCATTAGGGATGGCTTTGGCGAAACCCCACAATTTAAATGCTTCGTGGCAGAACTAAACCAAAGTATTGTTGGGATTGCACTTTTCCACCCTTGTTATTCTACCTGGAAAGGGAGGTCGTGGCATTTGGAAGATTTGATAGTAACCAAATCGCTTCGAGGAAAGGGAATAGGTTTTGCGTTGCTTAAAAAATTTATTTCATTTGCCCATGCTTCTGGAGCTCGACGTATTCAGTGGGCAGTATTAGATTGGAATACCCCTGCCATAGATTTTTATGAAAAACATGGTGCAACCGTTTTTTCAGATTGGAAAATCACCCAAATGACGCAAGGGGCAATACAAGAATTTATAGCAAAACATCATGCGAGTATTTAAGTTTGGAGGTGCTTCTATAAAAGATGTAGAAGGAGTTAAAAATATAGTAAACGTGTTGACCGAAACCGGTCAAAAAAATACGTTGGTTGTTGTTTCAGCTATGGGCAAAACTACTAATGCGATGGAAGGGGTTGTTGATGCATATTTTAATCAAACAGAAGCATATAAAAGTGTGTTACAAGAGATTGAAGCTTTTCATCAAATCATCATTGATGCACTTTTTGAAGCACCTAACACACCCGTTAGCAAGCGCGTCAAACATCTTTTTGAACAATGTCATACTTTTTTAGCAAGTAATCGTTCACCTAACGAAGCTTTTGTTTATGATCAAGTTGTGAGTTATGGCGAGTTGGTTTCAACATCCATTATCTGTGCCTATCTAAACCACATTGGCATGCCAGCCGAATGGGTTGATGCTAGAGCGTGTATCAAAACAGATAATTTTTACCGTAGCGCCCACTTAGACTGGGAGCGTACACAGACAGCAATCCAGGATCAAATCCAGGGAAGTGTACTAAAAATCACACAAGGTTTTATTGGATCTGACGAAAACAATTTTACGACTACTTTGGGCAGAGAAGGTTCTGATTATTCAGCAGCTATTTTTGCCTATTGTTTGGGTGCTACAGATGTTACTATTTGGAAAGATGTGCCAGGTGTGCTCAATGCCGATCCGAGAGTTTTTGACAAAACTCAACTGTTGCATCACATCTCATATCAAGAGGCTATTGAGTTGGCATTTTACGGCGCCTCTGTGATTCACCCAAAAACCTTACAGCCACTTCAACGCAAAGAAATTCCATTGTTTGTGAAGTCGTTTTTAAACCCAACAGAAAGTGGAACACAAGTAGGCAAAGGCGTTCGTATGCGCCCAAAAGTTCCCTGCTATATTGTGAAAAAAGGACTTTCCTTGCTGCGGCTTTCAACACGTGATTTTTCTTTTGTTGTTGAAGATAACATTAGCGATATTTTTAGGCTGCTACACAAACATAAAATGTCGGTGGATTTGATTCAAAACTCTGCCATTAGTTTTTCGGTATGCGTAAACGACAAATATCATAATATGCAAACCCTGTTGCATGCCTTACGCGCACGTTTTGATGTACAACACACCAAAGATGTGTCACTCTACACAATTCGTCATTTTGAAGAAGATTCTGCAACCGCGCTTCTGAAGTCTCACCAATTGGTACTAGAGCAACGCACTGAAACCACACTTCAGTTAGTAATGAAATAGCTATATTTAGGCCAAAATACCCAAATGCCAGTTGTACATTCAACCGATATTGCCAATGTACTTGGTCTTGCTAAAACAGGTGCTTTTGGTCGTGCTGTGGGTCGTTTTGTATTATGGCTACTTAGCCTAGATGAAATAAATGCCATTTATGATCGAAGTGTAGCAAATGCTGATGAAGCCCAGTTTTTAGAAGCGATTTTATACCATCTTAAAATTAGATATCAAATTAGCCCAACAGAGTTAAAACGCATTCCCCAAAAAGGTCCAGTGGTGCTAATTGCAAATCATCCACTTGGTGGTATAGATGGTATTATCTTAATGCACGCTTTGAGTCAATTTCGTCCTGATGTGAAGCTGATGGCAAATTTTTTATTGGAGCGCGTAGTGCCTCTAAAAAAGTGGATTATTCCCGTCAATCCATTTGATAAAAAACACTCTGATAAATCCAGTATAGGAGGTTTTAGAAAAGCGCTTCACCACCTAGAAGATGATGGACTTTTTGCTGTTTTTCCTGCGGGTGAGGTTGCTTCCAAACTTAAAAAACAAGTACCTATAGACCCTAAGTGGAATGAAGCAACCTTGCGTCTAATTCAGCGAGCTGAAGTACCTGTAGTCCCCATTTATTTTCATGCCAGAAATAGTCCACTTTTTTATCGATTGGCAAACATCAATGGTTTATTAAGAACTGCTCGCTTGCCAGCAGAGTTGCTAACCCAAAAGTTCCGAAGCATTGAACTTCGAGTAGGCAAACCCATCGCTGTAAAAGACCAAAAAAACCACAAGACAACTTTTGGATATTCCGATTTTTTACGTCGTAAATTATACATGCTTTCGAATAGTTTTGAACGAAAACCCATTTTGGATCGCGTTTCAAGACCCCTAAGAAGAAGGAGCAAGAAAGTAATGCCTATTGCTCCTTCCGTTGCGTTGTCCTGCCTAATGCAAGAAATAAAAAGCTTACAATACAACAATAAATCACTTCTAGTGTCTAAGGACTATGAACTTTTTTTGACCCCGTCGAGTGCTATTCCTAATATGCTTACTGAAATTGGAAGACAACGCGAAATTGCGTTCAGAGCCGTTGGAGAGGGTACGAACAAATCTTTAGACCTTGACCATTTTGATAACGATTATTTACACCTTTTTTTGTGGGATCATAAGGCAAAGCGTTTGGTGGGAGCATACCGTTTAGGCTTGGGAAAAGAACTCATGAATAAGCGTGGGCTTATGGGTTTTTACCTCGCTGAGCTATTTAGGTTTGAGTCTGAAATTCACTACATGCTTAACAATACCATTGAGTTAGGCAGAGCATTTGTATCACAAGATTATCAGCAGCGCCCCATGCCGCTTTTTTTGCTATGGAAAGGAATTATCCACGCTACGTTACGCTACCCTGACCACGCATATCTTATGGGAAGTGTGAGTATAAGTAACCAGTTCTCAAAGTTTACTAAGTCTTTGATGATTGAGTTTATGCGATCGCACTATTACGACCCATTTTTGGCGCAATATATTACACCCAAAAAAGAATTTAAAGTAAAATTAAATGACGCAGATAAGGAGTTTGTTTTTGATGAAACCTCAGCCGATTTAAACAAATTTGACAAACTTATTGAGGAAGTTGAGCCAGGCGCATTACGCTTACCTGTATTAATTAAAAAGTACATCAAGCAGAACGCACGCGTGGTGTCTTTTAATGTAGACCCGCTATTTAATAACGCTATTGACGGACTGATGTATATCAAAGTGAAAGATATTCCTTCAAGTACTGTTCAGCCAGTTTTGGAAGAATTTCAAGCCTCTTTGGAAGCAAAAACTCACTCTAGTAAATAAGTTTTCACAAACGTTTTGCAATACGCCTTAATTTCGTCGCGTGTGGCGGCAAAAGCTTTATGGATTTCGTTTTCGTCTTCAGACGTTAGTTTTGACGGATCGCTGAAATTTTTGTGCCAACGCTGCGCTTTATTGCCAGGGATGTATGGGCAGTTTTCCTGTGCGTGGTCGCAAACTGTAATAATGTGATCAAATTCAATACCCATATATTCATCTACGTGATTTGATGTATGGTCACTTATATCAATTCCTGCCTCTTTCATGATACTCACCGCACGTTTATTTAGCCCGTGAGTTTCGATTCCGGCGCTGTAAATAGCCACCTTTTTCCCGCCATAAAAATCCATAAATCCATGTGCCATTTGACTGCGACATGAATTACCTGTACAAAGAATTAAAATATTTTTCATAAAAACTAAGAAACAACCTATTTAAATCCTCAATGTTTTTTTTCTGTTAAGATTACTTTAAATAACCTTCGTTGTGAAACTGTTTTATTTTTTTAAGAATTACCTCACTAAGTTGTATCTGACTTTGAACAGTCCACCCTGCAACATGAGGTGTTAACACCACATTATTGTGCTTAGACAAATAGTTCCATGCACCAGAAGCGGAAAATGCAGCTTCAAATGCAGTAGTTTCCATTTCGAGCACATCAAAACAAGCCCCTTTAATTGTTCCATTTTTTAATCCAATTACTACACTTGATAAAACAACTTGGTTTCCCCGTGCGGTATTTATAAGCCAAAATGGTTTCTTCATTTTAGAAATAAAAGTCGTATCAACATAATCTTGAGTCGTGTTGTCAAGAGGCAAATGTAAACTCACTACATCTGCTTTTTCTTGTAGTGTATCTAACGAAACTTGTTGTGCGAATGAGTCGCTAATGTTAGGAATAATGTCATGACAAATTACCTTAACGTCAAACCCAGAAAGCTTTTTGGCAAATTGTTTTCCTGTGTGTCCGTAGCCAATAATTCCAATTGTTTTGCCATCGAGTGCTTCACCGCGATTGGCTTCTCGTTGCCAAATGCCTTTGCGTACTTCGACATCTGCTTTAGAAATCTTGTTAAATAAACTTAATAGCATGCCCAATGCGTGTTCACCCACAGCAGGGCTATTGCCTTCTGGAGCAGCCAAAACTGCAATACCCAACTTTTTAGCAGTTTTCACATCGATATTTTCCAACCCAGAGCCCACACGAGCAATAAACCGAAGATTTTTTGCCTTGTTCAAAAAATGCCTATCAATGGTAAATCTACTTCGAATAACAAGTCCGTGAAACAAGCGGATATCTTTTTGAATATCCTCTTTAGATGCTGTAGTATTGATGGTGTTTTCAAACCCCAAATTATCTAGGCCTTCCACAAGGCTTGGGTGGTTTGTGTCAACATGCAAAATCCGTATCATGCTAAAATCCTAAAATAATTTTGGCGATATAGAAGAACAAAAAAATACCAAAAATATCGTTGCTGGTGGTAATAAATGGCCCTGTTGCAATTGCAGGGTCAATGTTATTTTTATCTAAAACAATAGGCACAAAAGTACCTACAAGTGCTGAAACCACGATTACGCAGAGCATGGATAGCGCAATGGTAAAACTGATTTTAGTATCAAGCCCTTGGAAGTAACCAAATATAACAAGCAATCCACCAAGTGCAATTCCGTTAATAAGGCTTAGCCCAACTTCTTTGAGTAGCCGATTAAACAAACTTCCTTTGACAATATCATTAGCCAAACCTTGAACAATAATTGCCGAGGACTGGACGCCAACGTTTCCTGCCATTGCCGCGATGAGAGGAGTAAAAAAGAATAGCGTTTTGTAAGAAGGATGCTGCATTACTTCTTCGAATCCTTCAAGGATAAAAACGCTTCCAAGTCCGCCAATAAGCCCCAAAATAAGCCATGGCAAACGTGCTTTGGTAAGCTCAACAATACTGTCGTCGGCTTCTACGTCTGTAGAAATACCAGCCGCCAATTGGTAATCTTTATCGGCTTCTTCTTTTATAAAATCAACAATATCATCGATGGTAATTCTACCCAACAGTTGTTTTTCATTATCTACTACTGGAACGGCTTCAAGATCATATTTTGCCATGAGTTTTGCGACTTCCTCTCCTTGGTCATTTACGTTGACATAATCCACTTTTGGGATATAAACCGATTTGATTTTGGTACGGTTATTTGCCGTAAGCAAATCTTTTAATGACAACCTACCTAATAATAGATTATCGTCGTTGACCACGTAGATAGAGTGCACACGCTTCACTTCTGTAGCTTGAACCCGCATTTCACGAACACACTTGGTAACCGTCCAGTTTTCGTTGACTTTTACCAATTCTTTTGCCATAAGTCCACCTGCAGAATTTTCATCATATGTGAGTAGTTCTTTGATGTCTTTTGCGCGTTCTTCATCTTCAATTTGCTCAATAACTTCCGCTTGTCTCTCTTCGGGGAGCTCGGCAATCAAGTCCACTGCATCGTCGGTGTCTAATTCTTCAACTTCTTCTGCAATTTCCTTATCCGAAAGCAGTTTTAAAATCGCCTCTCGGATGTCTTCATCAACCTCAGTAAGTACTTCTGATGTTTTTTCAGAGTCTAGGAGTTTGATTAGGTAAACGCCCTCGTCTATAGACAATTCGTCAACAATTTCGGCAAGGTCGGCGTAGTGATATTCACAGCTGCGTTTTTTTAGCGCAGCTGCATTGCGCTGCTCAATGTCAATTTTTATTTGCGCTAATAAGTCGTCATTGAGTTGAAAAGGTGTCATCCGCTATTTTTTGTGTTAGCTCTATAAACTCCGAAACACCCAAGCGTTCTGGGCGCTTATCAAAGATACTATCTTCTTTTAAACTAGCCGAAAGTCCTAAAGATTTTAAACTATTTCGCAAGGTTTTGCGTCGTTGTTGAAAGGCAGTTTTAACCACTCTAAAAAATAGGGCATCGTCACAGGGAAGTGAAAAATTCTCTTTTCGCACAAGCCGAATCACTCCCGAAGCCACTTTTGGAGGCGGGTCAAAGACGAATCTCGATACACTAAATAGGTATTCACAATCGTAAAATGCTTGCGCCAAAACAGATAAAACTCCATAGGCTTTGCTTCCTGGCTTTTCGCAAATGCGTTCCGCAACTTCTTTTTGGAACATGCCGGCAAATTCAGGAACAAGCTGTCGTTGGGCAATAACGCGAAATAAAATCTGGCTCGAAATATTGTAGGGAAAATTACCAATGACAGCTACTTGACCCTCAAAATAATCGCACAACGATAGTTTTAAAAAATCACCTTTAATAATCCGATTTTCCAATACAGAAAAATGCGTTTTTAGGTAGTCAACAGACTCAGAGTCGATTTCAATAACACTCGCGGTAAACGGTTTTGACAGCAGATATTGTGTTAGCATTCCCATGCCCGGACCAATTTCTAGTACGTTGGTATATCCTTTTTCCGTAAGTGTATTGGCAATATTTTGTGCAATGTTATGGTCGTTCAAAAAGTGTTGCCCTAAATGTTTTTTTGGACGGACACTCATGAGTACGATTTCAAAAACTCTAATCGGCTGGCAAACGCCACCCAATCTTTTGGAAATACACGATATAACTTTTGCATTGCCAGCTGGTGCCCAATCTCTTTTACCCAAGTCAAATGTTCGGGTTCTGCACAATAAAATTGCATGCTAAAAGTAGTTCCCTTTAAGGGCTCAATGCCGTTTTCGAATTCTACACGTAGCAGGTCTATTTGCTGTACAGATTGCGCTAGTTCCGGTAGTAATTCTTTGTCTACAAAGGTTGCCCATTCTTGTTCGATAGTTGGCTCAACAATAAACGTGATATTGTATATTTTCATGTCAGTTGATGTGATCAAAACCTGTGTATTGAACCAATGCTTTAGGAATGCGAATTCCGTTGCCAGTTTGATGATTTTCCAATAAACCTGCTATAATTCTGGGCAATGCCAACGAACTGCCATTTAACGTATGCGCCAATTGTTTTTTGCCGTCACTGGTTTTGTAACGCAACTTAATGCGGTTGGCTTGAAAGGCTTCAAAGTTAGAAACTGAACTTACCTCTAACCAACGCTTTTGCACTGTTGAATATACTTCAAAATCAAAGGTTAATGCGGAAGTGAATCCCAAATCGCCACCGCATAATCGTAAAATGCGGTAGGGTAATTCCAATGATTCAAGCAATTTGCTTACGTGAGCTACCATTTCGTCTAAGGCCTTGTACGAATTTTCGGGTAGCTCGATACGTACTAATTCTACTTTGTCAAATTGATGTAACCGATTTAGCCCGCGCACATGAGCACCGTAACTACCTGCTTCACGTCTAAAACATGGGGTATATGCGGTGAGCTGAATGGGTAATTCATTTTCGTGCAACAAGCTATCGCGGTACATATTGGTTACAGGAACTTCGGCAGTTGGAATGAGGTACAAATCGTCTTCAGTAACGTGATACATTTGCCCTTCTTTATCTGGTAATTGCCCCGTGCCAAACCCAGAAGCCTCATTTACCAAATGCGGGACTTGCACTTCGCCGTATCCAGCATTGATATTAAAATCTAAAAAATAGTTGATAAGCGCACGCTGCAATTTTGCGCCTTTGCCTGTGTAGACAGGAAATCCAGCACCCGTAATTTTTGCACCCAACTCAAAATCCATGAGGGCATATTTTTTTGCCAATTCCCAATGCGGTAGCGCATCGCTCTCTAGCACGGGAATCGTGCCTTTTTGCAATATTTTCTCATTATCCTCATCAGAGGTACCTTTTGTAACACTCTCGTGTGGAATATTTGGGATTTGATATAATATTTCTTGCAATTCGTCTGTCGTTTCTTTCAGTTTGTTTTGTAAGATTTTTGCTTTTGACTTCAGTTGCGCAGAGGTTTCCTTTTTTTGATTGATATCTTCTGTTGCGCCTTGCTTAAAGAGTTGCCCAATTTCTTTGGCAATGCTGTTGGCACTTGCAAGTGCTTGGTCTAACTCGGCTTGGGTTGACCTACGTGCCTCATCCAATGATAGAAGGCGCTCAAGTAGGGGTTTAGCGTCCAAATTGCGCTTTTCTAAGGCGGCAACTACCAAATCAAAACGTTGACGAACGTAAGAAGGAATCAGCATAATTGTGTTTTTTACAAAGGTAAAGTATTGTAGGCAGTCAAAATAGCCTCTTTGTCTTTTTCCAATTGTTTTCGTAGTGCCTCTATCGAATCAAATTTGAGTTCATCTCGGATGCGCTCAATAAGTGAAACCTGAATCGGTTGATTGTAAATATCATCTGACCAATCAAAAATATGCACTTCAATGCTTCTGCGTTCCCCGTTAACTGTGGGGTTTGTGCCAATGTTCATCATGCCCAAACGCTCCGTATTTTCAAGGTTTACACGCACCGCATACACACCATTTTTTGGAATGATTTTATCGGGGTGATTTACAGCAATATTGGCAGTAGGAAACCCAATAGTGCGCCCACGCTGTTGTCCCTCAATCACGCTTCCGGAAAGGGTGAATGGGTGTCCCAAAAATGCGTGAGCAGTAGCAACATCACCCATAGCTAGTGCTGTTCTAATTTTGGTAGAACTGATAGAGATATTATCAATTTCTTCAGCCCTAATTTGGGTAACCTTAAATCCGTAAATATTACCAAAATGCTGTAGGTCTTCAACGCTTGCCGTACGGTTTTTGCCAAACCTATGATTATGCCCTATGATAATTTGATCAATGTTGAGCATATCCACCAAAAACTCTTTGACATAATCTGCTGCACTAAGTTGTGAAAATGCTTTTGTGAATGTATGAACCAACATGTGTTGGAGTCCTAAATTGGCAAGTGTTTCGGCGCGTTCCTCTAATGTTTGAATTAGAGTAACAGATGCATTTGGTTGCACTATTTTTCTGGGATGTGGATCAAAAGTGAGTAGCGTTGACGCACTACCATTTTTTTTGGCAGACGCCACCAATTGTGCAATAATTTTTTGATGTCCAAGATGTACACCATCAAAGGTACCCACCGTAACAGTGGTTTTTGTTTTTGGTGAAAAGGATGCACTATGTTGTAGAATACTCATTACAGTTCAAGTGTGTTTCCGTTAAATGTATTCATAGCGGACTGAACGCCTTCTGTTACAAAACACCACGAAGCTTGTATGGCTTTTTCAATGGCAAATGAAAGTGATTTCGCCTCTTCGTTTTTCCATGGTTGTAGTACAAAATCGACTTGTCTCCCTTTGCTGTAACCAGCACCAATGCCAAAACGCAATCGAGGATAATCAATAGAATTTAATTGCATGCTGATATCTTTTAGCCCGTTGTGCCCGCCATCAGAGCCTTTTTTTCGCATACGCAAGTAGCCAAAATCCAAATGAATATCGTCCGTAATAATCAGTATATTTTGTTTTGGAATTTTCTTTTGATGCATCCAATAGCGTACTGCTTTACCACTGCGATTCATAAACGTATTAGGCTTTAGCAAATAGGCAGTTTTGCCTTTTTGGGTTAGTTTGGCAACATTGCCATAACGCAGCGTTTCAAAACAAATCTCTTTTTCTTTGGCAAGCGCATCTACCACCTCAAACCCTATGTTGTGGCGGGTGCCATTGTACTTAACACCAACATTACCTAATCCAACAATCAAAAAAGATTTCATATCGGGTTCTTTTTTTGCGGTAGATGAAAAAAATGGAAAGCGAAGTTTCATCTTGGTAAAAATAAAAAAAGCATCTCAGTGTTGGATGAGATGCTTAAGTATATTTATTAAAAGAAATTTTATTCTTCTGCGGCCTCTTCTGCTCCTTCTTCTGCACCCTCTACAGCTTCTGTGGCTTCTGTGGCTTTCATTGAGGTTCTAGAAGTACGCACTTGACACACCACTGTATTGTCTGGGTGTAAGAATTTATATGCCTCGTTTGCCAATTCAGTCACATACAATTTGTTTCCAAGTTCAAGACCAGAAATATCCGCCTCGATAGTATCAGGAAGGTTGGCAGGAATAGCACGTACGCGAAGCTTACGTTTGTTGCGCCTTAATACCCCACCCGAGTTAAGTACTCCTGGCGCAGCTCCTTTAAGCACTACAGGAATATCCATTGATACTTCTTTATCGTCAAACAATTGGTAAAAGTCGACGTGAAGGATTTTATCCGACACCGGGTGAAACTGAATATCCTGCAAAATGGCATTAAACTTTCCGTTATCTTCAAGGTCGATAACCACCGTATGCGCATTAGGAGTATATACAAGATTGGCAAACGCTCTTTCGTCTGCAGCAAAGTGCACTGGCGCTTCCCCTCCGTATAATACGCAAGGAACCTCTCCAGCATTACGTAAGGCTTTGGTAGCTACCTTGCCCACGCTTTCTCTTTTAGATCCATTGATGGTAATTGATTTCATATTTAGTATTAATTACATGATAAACTTGCCTGAGATTGATTCGTTATGGTGTACATTGTACATGACCTCGGCAAACAATTGAGCACAACTCAATACTTTAATTTTTTTACTTTCTTTCTTTAGCGGAATAGAGTCCGAAACAATGAGTTCTGTAAGCTTTGACGCCTCTACACGTTCGTAAGCTTCACCCGACAACAAAGGATGCGTACATACCGCACGGACGCTAACCGCACCGCGTTCCATCATAAGGTCGGCAGCTTTGGTTAGCGTACCTGCTGTGTCTACCATATCGTCCACAAGTACCACGTTTTTTCCTTTCACTTCTCCAATAAGTTCCATGTGCGAAATGATATTCGCTTTTTTACGCTGTTTGTAACAGATAACCACATCGCTTTCCAAATATTTTGAATATGCATAGGCACGCTTTGAACCACCCATGTCAGGCGATGCGATAGTAAGGTTGTCAATGTTTAGCGACTTTAAATAAGGTAAAAACAGAGACGATGCAAACAAGTGGTCTACAGGTTTTTCAAAAAACCCTTGAATCTGGTCTGCATGTAAATCCATCGTAATGATGCGCGTAGCACCAGCCGCTTCAAGGAGCTTGGCAATAAGCTTTGCCCCAATGGGTACACGAGGCTTGTCTTTTCGGTCTTGTCGTGCCCAACCAAAATAGGGAATCACCGCAGTAATATGTCGCGCAGAAGCGCGTTTGGCGGCATCGAGCATGAGCAACATTTCCATCAAATTTTCAGAAGACGGATTGGTAGAGCCAATGATAAAAATTCGCGAACCACGAATAGATTCCTCGAAGGAAGGCTGAAATTCACCATCGCTGTAGCGAGAAAACAATACATTTCCTACTGAACTGCCGTAATGTTTAGCAATCTCTTTGGCTAAGGTCGTACTTTGAGTACAGCTAAAAATCTTCGATTCTAATGTTGTTTTTCCCATAGTTTTTATGCGGGATGCAAATGTAGGAATTTATTTGAGGTTGCGAAGTTGTGGGCTGTATTTTTCTTATGACACAATAAAATTATTGGCTACATTTGCGCTCCAATTGCCTTGGTGGCGGAATTGGTAGACGCGCTGGATTCAAAATCCAGTGCTGGCAACAGCATGTGGGTTCGATTCCCACCCAAGGTACAAAAGCTCGCATTTGCGAGCTTTTTTGTTTTAGTAATTGACTGTAAAGGACAGTTATATGAAAAGTAGCAGTTTTAAATGTTGCTATTTTCGTTTTTGTAATAAAGTAACAGGAAAGCACAAATTTTAAAAACTTGTACTTTCCTGCTAATTTTTTATATGCCGTGTTATGCCACGTTATCTTTACCACGGAGCTTTATACGTACGTTACCAAAAACTCAAAAAATAAAATTACAAGTCCGTTAGACCAGTTATAGTATTACACCGCCTTCAGCACATGGGTGACAATACCCCAAATAATCAGCTCGCTTTCTTCGGTTACTTGCAGTGGTTTATAGCGATCGTTTTCAGGCATCAGCCACACGCAGTCTTGGGCTACTTTTAGGCGTTTTACGGTAAATTCACCATCAACAAAACACACCGCAATTTTGCCGTCTTGGGGTTCCAAACTACGGTCAATAACAAGCAAATCACCGTCGTCCAGTCCAGCGCCCACCATAGATTGTCCTGACACTCGCGCATAAAAGGTAGCTGCTTCGTTTTTGACAACGGCTTTGTCCAGACTAATGCGTACTTCCTTAAAGTCGTCGGCAGGGGAGGGAAACCCCGCCGAAATGCCCTCGCCCGCAAGCCATACATCCGCTCTGTTACTTGTGTCGGGGCTGTAAAAGTGAAGGGTACTCGATTTTTTCATCTAACCGTAATAATATCGTTAATGTCCGTGGTGTAGCGTGGCGACAGGTGCGCTTGCTTCATTTTAAATGTTCGGTTAAGGTCTTGGTTGGCGAGCTTTATTTTGTGGGGTCCGTATTTGCGATGCAAATGATCAATGCGCTGCATCAGCGCATCGTGGCGCGTATCTTCTTTGTCAAACAATGTAAGCTGTTGGGCGCTTTTGGGTACGATTCCCGTAACCATCACCCCCACCTTTTTGTATTGAATGCCGTTTTTGTAAATGCGCTCAAGTCCTTTTAGGGCATATTTGCTTATGGTCAAACTTGATTGCGAGGCAGACGACATCGAGACCAACATTCCGTTGCGATACTGTGGCAAGTCAGGCATAAACGGATTGCTACGCACAAATACATACACCGCATGGCAATTGCTTCCCTGCCTACGTAATTTTTCGGCGCATAACGTTGCGTAGGTAGAAATACGCTCTTGCATTTCTTCATACGAGTCAATTAGAAACTCAAAACTACGTGTGGTGGCAATGGCTTTTTTGGGTGACGGAACCAATTCCAAGGGAAGGGTAGCCGTTCCTTCCAAATCTTTTTTTAGGCGAAGCCCTACCACGCTCATATGTTTGCGTACCCAATCGTCCGAAAGTTGCGTAAAGTCATATGCGGTTTCTATGTTCTTAAATGCCAATTGGCGTGCGTGTTGACGACCAATCCCCCAAACATCTGCAATGGGCAGCCACTTCAGTGCCTTAATGCGCTTTTCTTCCGAGTCAATTACATAGACACCTTTAGTTTTATTAGCGAATTTTTTT
>DLPY01000061.1 GCA_002478685.1 Flavobacteriaceae bacterium UBA7446 | reverse complement strand
TACGGAGACGGTGCTTGGTTAGCCGACTTAGGTTTTATTGATTTTGCAGGTTCATCTATTGTTCACTCTGTTGGTGGATGGGCAGCATTAGTTGCAGCATGGATGGTTGGTCCTCGTATTGGAAAATATGTTGATGGTAAAGTTATACCAATACCTGGAAGTAACCTTTTACTAGGTACTTTAGGTGTATTTATCCTTTGGTTAGGATGGTTTGGCTTTAACGGTGGCTCTCAATTAGCTTGGGGAGGTGATGACTCTATTGCTGCTTCTGCTGTTGTTATGGTAACCAACATTGCTGCTGCTGCTGGCGCACTTGGTGCATTATTTACTTCATGGTTATACCTAGGAAAACCTAGCTTATCACAAACACTAAACGGTGCTGTTGCAGGTTTGGTTGCTATTACTGCTGGTTGTGGAAATATGAGTTTTGAAGGCGGTTTCTTCGCTGGACTAATTGGTGGTATCATCGTAGTATTCTCAATTGAGTTCATTGAGAAAAAACTTAAGATTGATGATGCTATTGGAGCAGCCTCTGCACACGGTGTAGTTGGTGCTTGGGGTACACTCGTTATAGGTCTTTGGGGCATTGGTTTGGATAATGGATCATTATTACATCCAGTCGATGGTATCAGTTCATTAAAACAGCTTGGTATACAAGGTATCGGAGTAGCTGCATATGGAGCGTGGGCTGTAATTACTTCTTTAATCGTGCTAACAGTGCTTAAGACAACAATAGGTCTTCGCGTATCTGAAGAAGATGAAAAAAGAGGGCTTGATATCACTGAACATGGTGAAGAGGCTTTTGGTAGCGAATTGTTACCATAAACATAACTATTGGACGACGCACAGCACGGAATGGCTGCTTATGCTGACTTTAGTGTATCAAAAAAGTAAACATTCATTTGTTTAATTAGGAGTGTCAAACCTCCGTTTCCTTCGATAAAATCAAGGAACGGAGGTTTTTTTGTGTATGTTTGCAACAAAATTTTATATGTACGCCATCACCCTTGTTATTCAATGTCTCGACAAAAAGGGAATTATTGCAGATGTAACTTCTTTTGTGTATCAACACAAAGGGAATATTCAATACATCGACCAATATGTAGATAGAGAAAAAGGGGCGTTTTTTATGCGGTTAGAAGCTGAATTGGATGAGCAATTATGCGCTTATGAAGCATTTACAACAGCGTTTGAAAAAGGTCCTGCGGCAGTTTTCAATATGGATTGGAGTCATCAACCTATAGCCTATAAACCTAAAATGGCGGTTTTTGTATCCAAATATGATCATTGTTTGTATGATTTATTGGGAAGGTTTAAGTCTGGTGAATTGGCAGTAGAGATTCCTTTTATTTTAAGCAATCATGCAGACCTTGCCCCCATTGCCAAGGCATTTGAAATTCCATTTTATCACGTGCCTGTTACCAAAGAAACCAAAGTTAAGGCAACAGAAGAACAACTTCGCCTACTCAAAAAGCACGAAGTGGATTTCATTGTGCTGGCACGCTATATGCAAATTATACCACCAGCACTTATTGATGCCTACACAAGTAGCATTATTAATATTCACCACTCATTTTTACCTGCATTTCCGGGAGCAAAACCTTACCACTCTGCTTTTGAGCGAGGCGTAAAAATTATTGGGGCTACCAGTCATTACGTAACTGAAGAACTCGATGCTGGACCTATTATTGAGCAAGATGTTGCAAGAGTATCACATAGTCATAGCGTGTCACAACTCATTGCAAAGGGACGTGATTTGGAAAAAATTGTATTAGCCAATGCAGTAAAGCATCATGTTGCCAAAAAAGTAATGGTTTACGGCAACAAAACTGTGATTTTTACCTAACTATTGTTTGGTACTTCGACAGGCTCAGTGCCCGTTATAAGCTTTTTAAAAACCCAAGTGTAGTTGTATTAAACTGTTGGGGTTGTTCTACATTAACCACATGCCCGCATTGCGGCACGACTGCTAATTGTGCCGAAGACTGTAACGAGGCTAATTTTTCTATACTGGGTAAAAACATATAGTCTTCCTCACCCATAATATAAAGTGTGGGAATTCCTACATCAACCTGACGAAAAAGACGCAACAACGGTTTTAATTCTGCAGTGAGTTTATACCACCGTAAAAACTCTTTGTGGTACAATTTTTTAGCCTCTCGCACAAAAAGCAACCTAGATTCACGGTGGTTTTTCTTAGGCATGATAATAAAGGCAAAAAAGCGATAAAGCCATAAATACGGTATAACTGATTTTACCACGTTTCCAAATCGCATTAAAATTTGCGAACGTACATTTAGTTTCATGATAGCACCTCCCATAACCATGCTGAACACACGCTCTGGATAGGTTTCTGCCAATTGGCGGATCAAAATCGTTCCCAATGAAATACCAATAAAATGTGATTTTTCGATGTTTTCATGGTCTAATACCTCAACAATATCAGCCACAATCACGTCAAAGGTATAGCGTTCCTTAAAAGCTTGCTTTAGCGTTGGTTTTGTTGAATTACCATGTCCACGCAAATCCAACAATAGCACGTTATAATATTGCGTGTATGCCCTAATTTGCTTGTACCAAATAGAGGAACTCCCTCCTGCCCCATGAACAAATGTTACCCATTCTTGGGCAGTCTTATGTGGATATAGCGTGTAGTGAAGCATTAGCCTAATAGATTTTCCATTTGTTGCTGAAGTTCATTAGCAGCATCTAGAGCTGCCTCCGCAAAATTCTCGCCATTACCGGCATATAAAATTCCTCGTGAAGAATTAACCAAAAGTCCAATATTTTTAATTGCCCCATGCAAAAACACCTCTTCAAGGCTTCCTCCCTGTACACCCACACCAGGCACCAACAAAAATGAATCAGGAACTAATTTTCTGATTTTAGCCAAATGCTCGACTTTGGTTGCGCCCACCACGTACATGAGTTGCGAGGCATTATTCCACGTTTGAGATTTAGTAAGCACCTGCTCATATAGTGTTTCTTTGTCATTGGCTTTAAGTTGAAAATCAGCTGCGCCTTCATTTGAGGTTAGCGCCAACAAAATAGCGTATTTATCTTTATACGTCAGAAAAGGTTCAACAGAGTCTTTGCCCATATAAGGTGCAATAGTAATGGCGTCAAAAGGCATTGTCTCAAAAAAGGCTTTAGCATAGCGTAACGAAGTGTTGCCAATATCACCCCGCTTTGCATCTGCTATGGTAAACAGGTTAGGATAATGTGATTTGATATACTGTACTAATTTTTCTAAGGCAGCATAGCCTTGCATTCCATATGCCTCAAAAAAAGCCGTATTGATTTTAACCGCAACGCACAAGTGCTGCACATGGTCAACAATGTCTTTGCAAAAATCAAATATGGGCTCTTGGCTTGAATCCACCAAATGAGTTGGTATTTTTTCTAAATCAGGATCTAAGCCCAAGCATAAAAAGGACTTTTTTAATTGTATTTGCTCAAAAATTGTTTGTACCGTCATGCTATAGTAACTCGTCTGAAAATTTTAGTTTTTCGGTATTTTGATGCAATTGCATTTCATCTATTAATTTTTGAATGTCACCATTGATGATGTTCTGCAAATCGTAGAGTGTTAGCCCAATACGGTGGTCGGTAACGCGTCCTTGTGGATAGTTGTAGGTTCTGATTTTTGCTGAACGATCTCCCGATGAAACCATGCTTTTTCGCTTTTCAGAATCTGCTGCTTGCTTTTTGGCAAGCTCCATATCGTATAACCTGGAGCGCAGTACTTTTAGTGCTTTTTCTAAGTTCTTATGTGACGATTTTTGGTCTTGACAACTCACAATCATTCCTGTGGGCTCGTGATGAAGTTTTATAGCAGAGTAGGTCGTATTAACTGATTGCCCTCCCGGTCCAGTTGACGTGGTACGTTCAATTCGAATTTCAGACATATCTAAATCAATATCAAACTCTTCTGCCTCAGGAAGTACCATTACAGTAGCTGCAGAGGTATGCACTCTGCCCTGAGTTTCTGTTTGTGGGACACGCTGAACACGATGCACACCCGACTCAAACTTAAGCGTTCCGTATACGTTTTCACCACTTACTTCAAATATAATTTCTTTAAATCCGCCCGAAGTTCCTTCACTCATATCAACCACACCGACTTTCCAACCTTTGCTTTCGCAATATTTTGTGTACATACGGTATAAGTCGCCAGCAAAAATACTTGCTTCATCACCACCTGTTCCAGCCCGTAATTCCATCATCACATTTTTAGCATCTTCTGGATCTTTTGGAATTAGCATAAAGCGAATTTCATCTTCTATAATATCTAATTTCTTAGTTGCGTCATCAAGTTCCTCCTTTGCCATTGCCAACATCTCAGCATCTTTTTCTTCGGCAATTAATGCTTGTGCTTCGCTTTTATTATCTAACAAATTATGATATTCCATACGCTTTTCCATAAGAGCGCTTAAATCTTTATACTCTCTGTTGAGGGCCACATAACGCTTTTGGTCAGCAATAATATCAGGTTGAATAATAAGATCAGCGACCTCGTCAAAACGCTGCTTAACAATTTGTAATTTATCTTGTAACATATGCTAAGGTGCAAAGGTACGCAACTCTAAGAGAAAGCGAATACGAATGTTGTCTCGCATCTTTACCAGCATGAAAGAAGGAAGTTTGATATCAAATTTTGAAGGCTGCACATCAAAGTTTCCTTCCAAAACCCATGTGTCTTGAATTTTATTCCATGAAGCAACTGTTTCCAACGAAATAGCAACGCCGTGAAATTTTAACTCCCCTAAAAGGTTGAGTTTATCCCCGTTCAAACGTATATTCTCGGTATAAAAAGAAACTTTTGGAAAACGCAAGGCTTCCAAAACCTCTAAAGCATGAGCATCACGGTTACTATTTTTAGAGTTAAATGAAGAAACAGCAGCAGCAATTGCCATACGCTTGGGGGTATTGTTTTCCATAATGATAATACCCTGTACAGCATCCGAAGTACCAGACCAGTCATGGATAGGATGCGATGCTTCATAGGCGATATAAGAAGTGGCAGCATCAACACGAAGTTGTTGCGCCATTAGTATAATGGGAGTGAAAAACAGTAAAACAAGTGTGTTTTTCATACTAAAACTTAAATACCAATACTGCCATTGCATAGCTACCAAAAGCTGTGTAAGCAGCTGTTTTATGCACTTGTCGGTTTTTGTCTTTGTAGATATTAGTAGCTACCATAGCAGAAAAATGAATAGTTGCTAAGGTTTTGTGTGCCTTAATAGAGGAAAATCCTTTAATTTTTTTGTTAATTAGCGGTGGCGGAGTAAATAACGATAGTCCAGCCGTAGTAAAATATCCAATGTTGACTACCGTCGCCATGTCTTTGTGTAGCTGGTACAATTCGAAATCCCCGTTATATAATTTTCCACCGATGATACCTTGTGCGACCATTGCGGCAAGTGTGGCGTAACCTAGTACTTGGTGTGTTGTTAGCATGGTGCGCCGTAAATTTAACTCCTTTTGGCGTTGTTCCTTTGTAAGCGGTGCAATTCCAGTAGTACGCAGAAGCCCTTTTTCACCCCATAATAACTTTTGAGTAAACACCATGCGCTCTGGTAGTAAGGGAGTTTCCTCAATAGAATTATCTAGTATAGTAAACAAATCTTCTTGTTGTGAAAACCCAGAACTTCCAACCAATAGGATGAAAATATAAATTATTTTACGCATATTCAAATGTTCCATTTGGCGTTGTTAAGGTAAGTTTTTTTATTGAGCTTTCTTCTACACGACCAATAATCTGCGCATCAATATCAAACGAATTTGCCACGGAAATAACTTTATCTGCATGCTCAGGCGAAACATACAACTCTAATCGGTGTCCCATATTGAATACCTTATACATTTCACGCCAATCAGTTTTTGACTCGGCTTGAATCATTTTAAATAAAGGAGGAATAGGGAACATATTATCTTTGATAATATGCCCATTATCTATAAAATGTAGCACTTTCGTTTGCGCTCCCCCACTACAATGCACAGCGCCATGAATGGTGCCACTACCCATCTTTTTAAGGACAGCTTTAATCACAGGAGCATAGGTTCTTGTTGGAGAAAGTACCAATTTACCTGCGTCTAGTGGAACGTCATTTACGGGATCTTGAAGTTTTTTAGTTCCTGTGTACACAAGTGCTTCTGGAATCAAAGGATCAAAACTTTCGGGAAATTCAGCAGCTAACGAATTATGGAACACATCATGACGTGCTGATGTAAGTCCATTACTACCCATACCGCCATTGTATTCGCTTTCATAAGTAGCCTGACCAAAGGAAGCCAGCCCCACAATCGCATCACCGGATTGAATATTTGCATTATCAATTACATCTTTACGCCTTAGACGTGCCGTAACGGTAGAATCCACAATAATGGTACGCACCAAATCACCAACGTCAGCGGTTTCGCCCCCTGTTAAGGTAAGTTTCATTCCGTGTGCATTAAGCTCATCGACTAATTCTTGTGTACCTTCAATAAGGGCTTTAATCACCTCGCCAGGGATAAGGTTTTTGTTGCGCCCAATAGTCGATGAAATTAAAATTTCATCTACAGCACCCACACAAAGCAAATCGTCAAGATTCATAATAAGCGCATCTTGTGCAATACCTTTCCAAACAGATAAGTCGCCTGTTTTTTTCCAATACATATACGCCAAAGAGGATTTTGTTCCTGCTCCATCGGCGTGCATCACCAAACAATAGTCGTCATCATTTGTGAGATAGTCAGGAACAATTTTACAAAACGCCTTGGGAAAAAGACCTTTATCAATATGCTTAATGGCTGCGTGGACATCTTCTTTATCAGCAGAAACACCGCGCATTTGATAGCGCTCTTTAGAAGGGTTTTTTGGCATAGTTAACGTAAAAATAGTAATTCGCGGTATTTGGCAAGTGGCCATGTTGAATCATCAACAATAAGCTCCAATGCATCTGCTGCTTCTCTTATATTATCAAAAACTGGTAGTACATTCTTGGCATACATCTGTGCCCTATCTTCAAGTTTGCTCATGCTGTTAGCCTTAGCTCTGGCTTTTGCTAAAACCGCACATGAGGACGTTAAAGCAATTGTTAATGTGGTGATATGCTCAATAGTTTCCATGGCAACAGGGGCGTGCTTCGTAAAGATATCACCGTAAATTTGTTTGAGCCCGCTTACATTTTCAACTAGCATATGCTGGTATTTAAATGCTGTTGGCAAAATTTGATTTTTGGCTATATTTTCAAGCACAAGACTTTCAATTTCAACACATTGCACATACTGGTCTAATTGAATTTCGTAACGCGCCTTTTGCTCAACAGGGTTCATCACACCTAAGCTGTCAAACAAATCAATCACGTCGTCTTGCATGAGAACAGATAGTGCTTCTGGTGTTTTTTTCAAGTTAGACAACCCCCTGCGCGCCGCTTCTTTTTCCCATGAAATGCTATAACCATCACCGTCAAAAAGGATATTTTTGGTAGTTTTGATATATTCACGAAGGACATTGAAAATAGCATCGTCCTTTTTAAGTTTTTTGGACTTTATTAAGCTATCAACATCTGCCTTAAAACCTATTAACTGTTTAGCAACTATGGTGTTTAGAACCGTCATAGGAATAGCACAATTTTGACTGGATCCAGCAGCCCGAAACTCAAATTTATTTCCTGTGAAAGCAAATGGGGAGGTACGGTTTCTATCCGTATTGTCAAGTAATACATCTGGAATTTTACCTACTACATTTAACTTTAAATCTGTCTTTTCCTGAGGGGATAATTTGCCTTTAGATACGTTTTCTAAATCGTCTAAAACTGCTGATAGCTGCGAACCAATAAATACTGAAATAATTGCAGGAGGTGCTTCGTTTGCCCCTAATCGGTGATCATTTCCAGCACTAGCAACAGAAGAACGTATAAGCGACTCATAATTCTGAACTGCCTTGATAGTGGTCACAAAAAACGTCAGAAACTGTAAGTTACTCATTGGCGTTTTACCAGGACTTAGCAGGTTTACACCTGTATTTGTTTGCAAAGACCAGTTATTGTGTTTTCCTGAGCCATTAATGCCTGAAAAAGGCTTTTCGTGTAATAGTACTTTAAATTGGTGTTTACTTGCAATTTTACCCATAATGTCCATAAGAAGCGCATTGTGGTCAACAGCAAGGTTAGCTTCTTCAAAAATGGGTGCCAACTCAAACTGATTTGGGGCCACTTCGTTGTGGCGGGTTTTTACAGGTATACCAAGAAGCATGGATTCATACTCTAACTCGCGCATGAAATTAATTGCGCGTGTGGGAATCGAACCAAAATAATGATCATCTAACTGTTGCCCTTTTGGTGGTGGGTGTCCAACCAACGTTCGACCTGCCAGCATGATGTCTGGGCGTGATGCCGCTAAAGCTTTATCTACCAAAAAATATTCTTGCTCCCAGCC
The DNA here is from genome assembly GCA_002478685.1 of Flavobacteriaceae bacterium UBA7446. Taxonomy (GTDB): domain Bacteria; phylum Bacteroidota; class Bacteroidia; order Flavobacteriales; family Flavobacteriaceae; genus UBA7446. Next base: position 21,304 of record DLPY01000061.1, on the reverse strand, counting down.
TAAAGTAGCATGAACGCGCGTAACATTTTTATCAAAAAACTTTGCTACTTGAGTAGCCGCATTATCTACTGCGCTCAAGGCACGAAGAAGAGGTGTTTTATTATCCAATGCTTGACCCGTATAGGAAACAAAAATTGTAGGAATACAAAGGGTAGAGCCATAAATAAAGGCGGGAGATGAAGGGTCCCATGCGGTATAACCTCTTGCCTCAAAGGTATTGCGAATGCCACCACTAGGAAAACTTGATGCATCGGGCTCTTGCTGAACCAATTGTGAACCATCAAAATATTCTAGACTATCACCACTACTGTCCATATCAAAAAATGCATCATGCTTTTCAGCAGTAGCGCCAGTTAAAGGTTGGAACCAATGTGTGTAGTGCGTAGCTCCCATAGAAATCGCCCAATCTTTCATTGAGGCAGCAACATGGTCAGCTACAGATCGGTTGATTTTGGTTCCCTTCTCAATGGCATCATCTATTTCTTTAAACGCTTGTTTGGTAATAAATGTACGCATCGATTTTTTAGTAAAGACATGGCTTGCAAAAAGTGTTGATTTTTTTTGATCAGATTCGAATGGTTTTGGTAGGCGGCTTACCGCGTCCTGAATGGCCTTAAAACGCAGTTTGTTCATAATATTAAGTTGTTTTTGGTAAAAACAAATATAAGTTAAATATGGCTATTAGGCTTTGAAATTCCATTTTTAGGCTACATAAATAAATCAGTATTTTTATAATATCGGTAATAATTACCCACAAAAATTAGGGGGTAAATAAAAATAATATAATTGTTTACAAAAAAGCTCCCTTTAATTTAATAGGGTTCATTAAAATTTTATTTTTGTTTTACATATTTAATATATCATGAATAAATCAAAACTTGAATACATTTGGTTGGACGGTTATAAGCCCACTGCCAACCTACGAAGTAAAACAAAAATTGTTAGCGACTTCTCTGGAAAAATAGAGGATGTTGATATGTGGTCTTTTGACGGTAGTTCTACACTACAAGCAGAGGGTGGCTCTTCAGACTGTCTCTTAAAACCAGTTGCTATTTACCCAGACCCAGTTCGCAAAAATGCTTATTTGGTTATGACTGAGGTGTTAAATGCAGATGGTTCAGCACATGAATCTAATGGTCGTGCTACTATTGACGATGATGATGATGACTTCTGGTTTGGATTTGAGCAGGAATACTTCCTATGGGACCCGGAAACTAACCTTCCTTTAGGTTTCCCAAAAGATCAAACTCCACAAGGCCAGTTTTACTGTTCTGTAGGTGCTAAGAATTCTTTTGGTCGTGAAATTATGGATCGTCACCTAGACATTTGCCTTGAAGCAGGTCTTAATGTTGAAGGTACAAACGGTGAGGTTGCACCAGGACAATGGGAATTTCAAATTTTCGCAAAAGGTGCTGCCGAAGCAGGTGACCAAATTTGGATTGCACGTTACATCTTAGAGCGTTTGGCGGAGGACTACGGTTTGGCTATTGATTATCACCCAAAGCCACTTGGTGCTACAGATTGGAACGGCTCTGGTATGCATGCAAACTTCTCTAACACTATTCTTAGAACTTGTGGCTCTAAAGAAATTTATGAGAAAATTTGCGAGGCGTTCCGCCCTGTGGTAAAAGAGCACATTGAGGTATATGGTGCTTATAACGATCAACGCCTCACTGGAGATCACGAAACGCAATCCATTAATGAGTTTAGTTATGGTGTCTCTGACCGTGGAGCGTCTATCCGTATTCCTATTATGACAGTAGAAAAAGGATGGAAAGGATGGTTGGAAGACCGTCGTCCAGCGTCCAATGGTGACCCATATAAAATTGCGGCTCGTATTATAAAAACCGTTAAGTCTGCAGAAGTATAATCGTATTTGATTTTTAACTAAGCAAAAACACCTGTTTCTTGACAAGCTCGAGAACAAGGTGTTTTTTTTATGACAATGCATATACCATGAAGGCAGCATAACACAGCGTCAAAACAATACCTTGTCGCCATGATAGTTGTAGTCCTTTAGAAAAAAACACCAAGGGCAACAACAGCACCGCAAAGCCAATCATTACCCAAACATCAAGGTCTAAAAGCTGCTGATCTACTACCTGCAACGGATGAATAACCGCAGTAATACCTAAAACCGTGAGTATGTTAAATAAATTGGAGCCAATTAAGTTTCCAATCGAAATCCCCTGCTCCTTTTTTGCAATTGCCATACCAGAAGCCACCAATTCAGGTAAACTCGTCCCCATTGAAACCAATGTAATACCAATTATGCGTTCGCTCACATCGTAAGCGCGCGCCAAGCCCACGGCACCCTTAACCAACCATTGTGAACCAAACGCAAGCCCCAACGAACCAAATGCTATAAAAAGTACAATCCATCCCCACGACTTTATGATTATATTTTTGGGAGGCTCTTGTAGCACCATGGGCGGTTGAAATTTTATCAGGTAGGTCATGATAGCCACAAGAATACACAGCAAAAATACACCATCTGAAGTGCTAATTGCCCCATTATTGAGTAAGAACAGCAATAATAAGGAAACGACAAAAACTACTGGCCAATCGAATTGGTAAAAACTTTTTTGCACTTGAATACGACCAAAAAGTAAAATGACACCCAACACAAAGCCGAGGTTGGCAATATTTGATCCCACCACATTTCCAAGCGATAAATCAGGATAACCTTGAAGTGCCGCTCGAATACTAGTAATAAGTTCAGGCAAAGAAGTTGCAAATGAAACAATAGTCATACCCACAACTACTTTGGGGATACTCCAGCGAGCAGCAGTTGCCACAGCAGCGCGAAGTAACCATTCGCCACCCAAAAGAAGTAAGATAAGACCCCCAACAAGTAAAAGTGTGTTCATGTAATTATGGCGAAGATACGTGTGAAAGGTTTTGTAACTTTGCCAAATGCAAAAAAAAGTTTTTAGGGTTTTGGCAAAATGCAATAAGCTAATACTGCCTAGCTTAACAAAAAAAAAGGTGGATTTGGCAAAAGCTACTAAAGGACAACTCTTGCTAATTGCATGGCGTACCTACGTAACGATGCGTGCGATTTAGTTTTGCAGCATAGGTAAAATAAGATATATTTGCACCCGCAAAAGGCCTCGTGGCGCAACTGAATAGCGCATCTGATTACGGCTCAGAAGGTTGCAGGTTTGAATCCTGCCGAGGTCACGCAATCGGAGAATTGATTCACAGGAATTGGTTCTCCTTTTTTTATGTTTGATATTTCCTTCAATAAAATCGGTTTTATACAATTTTAATAATTTCCAAAAGCATAACAAAACTTATATAAATAATGAAGCTGTCTTAATAGATGACTCTTTAAATAGAATCAAAGCGCAGACACCACTGTCCTAAACCCAGTATGCATACTTCCCGTGTCTGGCGTGGTTTTGCATTAAACTTGCCGTATTTCCCCAATATAAAAATTAAGTCTTTCAGGTTACACTAGGTTTACCTTACGCTACAAGAAATCTACTCTTTTCTAAGCATATCCCCCTCTTTAACAAGGATAATTGTTGCTTTTGCACCCGTAGACAGGTTCCAATTATGAATGGCAATGGGTGTTCCCAAATCGTCATACATTCGTAACTCCGCTGTATTGGGGTACAACGCACCTTGATTTAGTGCTTGAAATTCAATTTTATTAAATCCTTCTTGTAAAGGAAGTTTAAGTGTGAAAAATTGATTTTTTAGCATTAACTCTGGTATTACTTCCTCATCATTTACAAGTATGCGAACAAAATCACCATCTTCTCTTCCAAAATCACGAAGTCGTATTTGAGCGCTTTTGGAAAGCGTAAACATATCCCCTAGGTACACATCGCCCAAATACATGTCTTTTGAAATAGAACCTTCTTTGTTAAGCTTATTTAGATATTTCCTGCCTGGGTCTATAAACTTTTCGTTGTCCATCATGGAGCGGTTATCTTCTTTAGGTTTATTAAGAAATGAGTAATCCTCTACTCTTTCCTCAGGGATGAGTAAGCCGTAATTTGGCGTTGGTGTGTTGGGTATTGGCAACGCAACACCACCCTTTTGCTCTTGTGCAAAAAGAACACTTCCAAACAACAAGGTTGTAAGTACTATTTTTTTAATCGAAGGATAACGGCTCCAGCTACCAAACATATTCCCGAATTAACTAATATCAACGCCAATGTACCAACCAAAAACCATGCCTCCCCGTTGCTTTTGGCAATTATGGATTCGCCTAGTACACTCAACCCTGCACCCACAAGAAGCAAACCACTAACGGAATACAACCACCAACGAAAGCTATTTTGAAAAGTATTTTTTTGCTTTTCCATAAGATAATGTACCCAATAACGCTACAAACGCTGTCGCATAATACACAAAATTAGGTGTTATTACTTTATCGCCACTTGCATAAGAATGCAATCCTGTAAGATAAAAATTCACCCCAAAATATGTCATCATGATGCTTGCAAACGCTACTACTGACGCCAAACTAAATATCCACTTTCCACGAAGCCCTGGCACCAAACGCATATGTAGCACAAAGGCATATATCAAAATACTTATCAGTGCCCAGGTTTCTTTTGGATCCCAACCCCAATAGCGTCCCCAACTTTCGTTTGCCCATTGACCACCCAAAAAGTTACCAATAGTTAACATAATCAATCCTACTGTAAGAGCAAGTTCATTTACAACCGTAAGCTCAGCAATATGTAAACGCATTTTTTGAGCAGTTTTTTTAGTGGTAATAAGCATCAATATCATTGCTATAACTCCTAAAATCATGCCAAGTGCAAAAGGCCCATAACTACCTACAATCACTGCCACATGAATCATCAGCCAATAGCTATCCAACACAGGGACAAGGTTTGCTATCTCTGGATCCATCCAATTCCAATGCGCAATCATCAAAATCATGGACGCTACAAAAGCCGTTGCGGCAATTGTAAGGTTTGATTTTCTACCAAAAGCCAAGCCCATACCCATGGTTGCCCATGCAACATATATCATGGACTCATAGGCATCACTCCAAGGCGCATGTTCAGAAATATACCAACGTGCTGCTAACCCACCTGTGTGCAGTACAAAAAGCAGTGTAATCACACCAACAAATATTTTTACAACACCAAGTAGAAAATGAAAGTCATATAGCATTCGCGTAATCAACACAAAAAACAGCAATGTTCCAGCATACATATACCAACTGAATAAACGCTTGAAAATATCATACTTATTGTAAAGCACCTCGGCTTCTATCTGCTTTTCAGAAGGCATCACAGTAGCCCCGTACTTTTGTTGATAGCCTTTTAAGCTTTCAAGAAGTTGATCCGCTTGCGTATAGTCTTGTGTAGTTTTTGCTTGTCTTAGCGAAGCAAAATAGAGGGGAATAACATTATTTACATAGAGTGAATCAACTCCTTGTAGTTGAGTTTCAGCAACCTCTGGCAAAGAAATCCAGCGATTGTTTGCATCGTTTGGTAGAGGAAAAATACGCAACACTTTTCCTTCCAATGCAGAAAACAACAGATTTACTTTACGATCTGTTTCAATAAAGTCTTTTTGGAATTGATTTGGTATAGCAGATTTATATGCTTTTTCAAGCATGGGAGCCAATTTATAATTTCCAGATGCGTCAAAAAAGTTAGCAAATGTCGCATACTTCGCTTTTTTATCTACTCCAATCAAAGTACGTAAGCTATCATTCCCACGTTTCAAGTACACAAAGGGCACTTGATACCACAATAACGGATTCTGGGTAATAGAGAGCAATACTTGGTTGGCGTCAAGGGATTTATAGTGATCCGATTTACTTACTTTTCGCACTAATTCAGAGGCAAATGTATTGGCGGGTTTCATGCGTCCGCCAGCATCCTGAATGACAAGTGCCCCAAATTTTGCAGCTTGTTGCGCATCAATGGCATCTGCCTCTAATACAGAGTCTACGTCGAAAGTTGGAAGATTATGCCCGTGCTCTTGTGCCATGGAACCACCACAACTTAAAACAAAAAACAACCCTAATACTGTCTTCTTTAAACGTATATCCTCTAGCATTTTAGCCAACTTTTTAAAACGTGTTTTTCCAAAAAACATCAAGCCCATCAATCCGATGTATAGCAAAAAATAGCCTACATAAGTAACACCTGTTCCCAACGCATCGTGATTTACAGACAAAACCGTACCTTTTTCATCCGGGTCAAAAGAAGCTTGAAAAAAACGATATCCTTTATGGTTTAAAATGTGATTCATGAAAATATCATAATCAAAAGTAAGGTCATCAAGTACAGTAACCTTACTCATAAAACTGCTATAACTTTTTTCAGTTCCAGGATATTTTTCAGCAATAAAATCATTTAATCGCAACGAAAAAGGCAATTCATATTCTTTGGAACCATATTTAACCCAAAACTCCAAACCACCAACCGAAACGCGGACTGGCGCATTGGCAACACCTTTTGCACCCAAAACACTAAGCCGCTGTTGTTCACCATTTGCTTCAATAGAAACCGTTAGGGCATCTTGAGGGGCGTTTTCAGGGTCCTCTGCCCTAATAATTTGATATGAACCTCGAACAGCAGGATCTGGGAAAACAAACTGCATTCCCGCCGTACTGTACAACGAACGCAACTGAAGGGGTTGTTTCGTGTTAGGAGCTAAGACGCCCCGTTGTTGATCTGCCATGCGTAAAAACGATCCTTCAAATGGGGATTCAATGAAATAGCTATCGTTATCGAAAGTAATGTTAACAGCGCCCTCAGTGAAGACATTAAAAGCAAACAAGATGTTGTGAATACTTGCCACCTCTCCCATCTTAAGGAAGTGGTCGTGGCGATTGCCATCGCCAGCCTCAACAATTTTTAAATAAAAATCTCCTTCAGAATCCTCAACCAATCCTTCTTCAGCGCCTTTTATAAAATCAACATAACTAATGGAAACAGGAATATTATTAAAATCATTACGCCACGTAAAAGCATTATTTGCCGCTTCTGAAAACAGCACATCGTTTTCTAACAATTTTCGTCGTGGCTGGTCATTAATTTCGCCATCAATAAATACAGACAAATACGTTTTTTCTGTAAGGAATACATTTGTGCGCTCACCTTCTCTTATAGGCATAATACCTTCGTAACCAATATAGCGCGTAATACCTGCACCAATGATGATTAAAATCCATGATAAGTGCAACAAAAGTAGTGGCCATTTTTCCCAACGTAAAAGATGATATCTATTGATATTTCCAACAAAATTTACCGCAAAAAACAACATCATTACCTCAAACCACCAGGCATTATAAATCCAAATACGTGCTGTGGCAGTATCGTGAGCACTTTCTACAAAAGTACCGATGCCCATAGCTACAGAAAATAGAATAAAAAGTACGGCTGTAAGACGGGTAGAAAATAGAATGGATAGCAACTTTTGTGCTGTATTCATAGCAAGTTTTTTACAAAATTAAGTATTTGGCTATGAACTGCCTAACCCAGAAATAGTAATTATTTTTTCAGCCAATTATTGGCGAAATCACAAGATTGACTGTCGCGGTTTACGCTTACATATGTATCTGAAATTTTTTCTGTCATCCATTTTTCAATGGCTTTTAATTGCTTATCCTTGAGTGCCAAATCTTTGATTCTTACAAAATCTTGTGCGTAATCTGCTACGTGCTCATTAAAGCGATTGGTAACCATAACCATTTTATACTTTTTGTTACCCGAGCGATCTTCTTCCAAAATGGGAATTGAAATTTCGTTGTCTTCTAGTTTTAAAATTTGATTGTATAGTTGCGGGTCTAATTTGGTCAATTCAAATCGGGTGTCTCCAGTGGAGGGGTTGATTAAAACCCCACCATTAGCACGGGTTATTTGGTCATCTGAAAATTCTCTAGCAGCTTGTGCAAATGTAATCTCACCATCTTCAATACGCTTTTTGATAAGTTTGAGTTCATTTTGAGCTTCGCCTAAAGCAGCATCGGAAACGGTAGGTGTTAACAATACGTGACGCACATCAATTTGACGACCTCTAATTTTGTCAACTGTCACAATATGCCAACCAAAATCGGTCTTAAAAGGTTGCGAAATTTCGCCCTCTTGCAAACGATAGGCTTGTTCTCTAAACTCTTTTACCATTTGAGGACGCTTTCGGTCTAGCGTGTAGCGACCACCGCGAGAACGAGAACCTGGATCTTGGGAATATAGAATGGCTTTTGAGGCAAACGAAGAGCCGTTTTCGAGCACATCATTTCGCATGGTTTCTAATTGCTCGATAATGCGTTTTTCTTCCTCAAGAGAAACATTAGGATCTACAACAATTTGAGCAATCTCCAATTCGGAACCAAAAATGGGTAAATCTTCTTTAGGAATAGCATTAAAAAACAACTTAACTTCATCTGGGGTAACCTCAACATCTTCCACAATTTTTGATTGCATACGTTGGGAAAGCTGTTGAATACGGTTTACTTCAAACAGTTCGTTTCTAAAGCTTTGCTCATCTTTCTTTTTATAAAATTCAAGAACCTTTTCCATACCCCCTAACTGTTGTACAAAGTAGTCAATGGTTTGCTCAACATAATTGTTAATATCCTCATTACTTACTTCAATACTATCTTGCTCGGCGTGGTGTGCATATAGTTTATCTTCCATCAATTTACCTAGCAAACTACAACGTGAAATGTCGGCAGTAGAAACACCTTGCGATTGTAAATCAATATACGCCTTATCAATATCAGAATCTAAGATTACATAATCGCCAACTACTGCAGTAACTCCATCAATTTTGAGTCTGATTTTAGTATTGTCTTGAGATTGAGCGTGGACAAAAAAACCAACCAATAAACAAAAGAAGGGGAAAATTTTATTCATAATTGTTCAAAAATATTTTCTTTAATAGCCTCGTCTAAAATATCACGGTCAAACTGACGCAACATATCTAGTTTACGCTTGTTTAGCATGATTTGTTTTAATGTTAAACGCACATGCGAGATAGGTGCTACCTCATTTCGACGCCTCACTTCCTCAACAAAGACCAAATATAGGTCTAAAGAATCTTCAATTTCAAAAAATCGATTACTTTTTAAAAAACGCTCATAGGCATCAGGTGTAGGACGATTAAGACGACCAAAAAAAGTTTGGGGTCTAAGCCATATGGAATCGTTTAAAAGCATACTGTTAAATTGGAGTGAAATGGAATCCAGATAAGCACGATCTTCATTATTAAATCGGCTTAGAGCTTTGCTTACACTTGATTTATTAAAATTGGATGAGGACAACTTAATGTAGCGTCCGCGCATAAGATCTTGATGGAGTTTGAAATTTAGTTTGTTGTTTTTGTAATACGCTTCTATTTCTGCATCTGTAACCAGTGTGTCTACACGAGCTTTGAGCCATTCTTCTTGATAGGTTTTTATAAACAGATCGTTTCGATAGCGCCGAATCAAAGCCTCCAAATCTTTTTGTTTTTCGGGATTTAAATTAAACACCGCCTTGTCCAGCAACAACTGCTCTTTTGCCCATGAATTAATGTAGTTCTGCACAATTAAAGCACTGTCGTCAGGCGAAAGATTTTCGCTAATATTTTCCGAAATTTCTGATTGATATAAGTATTGATCGTTAACACGAGCAATAACGTTGTCAGAGGATGGCTTATCCAGTCGACAAGTAGTAACTAGCGTCAAAAAAGACAACAGAGCAATGCGCATATTTATCGTGAGTAGTTTGGAGCCTCCTTTGTAATTTGGACGTTATGCGGATGGCTTTCATTAATTCCGGAAGCCGTAATTTGCACAAATCGTGCCGTTTGTTGTAAGATGGAAACATCTTTTGCGCCGCAATATCCCATTCCTGCACGAAGCCCGCCAACAAATTGATGGATGCTTTCGTTGAGATCACCTTTGTAGGGTACACGTCCCACAATTCCCTCGGGAACAAGTTTTTTAATATCATCCTCAATATCTTGGAAATAACGGTCTTTACTGCCTTTTTTCATTGCTTCCACTGAGCCCATACCTCGATAAGTTTTAAACTTTCTTCCTTCGTAAATTACGGTTTCACCTGGTGATTCTTTAGTTCCGGCAAGTAGTGAACCTAACATGACACAATCAGCACCCGCAGCAATGGCTTTCACAATATCTCCAGTATAACGCACTCCTCCATCTGCAATAAGAGGTACATCGGTTCCTGCAAGCACAGAAGCTACCTCTAACACAGCCGAAAGTTGTGGATAGCCAACTCCTGCAATAATCCGAGTCGTACAAATAGATCCCGGTCCAATACCCACTTTAATGCCGTCTGCACCTGCATCCAATAAAAATGAGGCAGCTTCAGAAGTAGCTATATTACCTACCACCACATCAATTTTTGGAAACACTTTTTTGATTTTTTTGAGGACAGAAACAACGCTTTTGGAGTGACCATGGGCAGTATCAACTACAATGGCATCAACGCCAGCTTCTGTTAAGGCCTTTACCCTGTCCATAACATCTGCGGTTACACCAACGGCTGCTGCAACTCGAAGTCGCCCGTAAGCATCTTTATTTGCTTGTGGTGTAATAGATACCCGTGTAATGTCACGAAAGGTAATTAACCCAATGAGTTTGTAGTCGTTATCTACCACTGGAAGTTTTTCAATTTTATGAGCCTGCAATACTTCTTCTGCATCAGTCATTGAAATGCCTTCTTTGGCAGTTACTAAATGTTCTGAAGTCATTACCTCCATTATAGGACGTCCTTCATTTTTTTCAAAACGCAAATCCCGATTAGTTACAATCCCAATCAACCTACCAACATCATCAACAATGGGAATACCTCCAATACGATATTCATGCATGATTTTTTTGGCGTCAGAAACCAGCGCTGTGGTTGGAAGCGTAACAGGATCAATAATTAGTCCCGATTCTGATCGTTTTACTTTTCTGACTTTATCTGCTTGAGCTTCTATAGTCATATTCTTATGCAATACTCCAATTCCACCTTCTCGTGCCATGGCTATTGCCATTTGACTTTCAGTAACGGTATCCATTGCGGCAGATACAACAGGAACATTCAGGGAAATGTTTCTAGAAAATTTTGATGTAATTGACACTTCTAGTGGAAGTACTTCAGAAAATGCTGGAACAAGAAGTACGTCATCATATGTTAGACCTAAACTACTGACTTTGGAAGGAAGCGGCTGCATGGCAACGGATTAAAATTTGTTGCGCGTAAATATACAAAAAATAGTTCCGTCATGGGAACTACAAGAGGATACTGTAGATTCAAACTATCACTTATATAAAAATAATTACAAAATCACAGTTTAATACGAGCGATACAAATTCAATAGTAAGCAATCAGCAAACCTGAAAGGAGGCGTTATATGCTGATTCCAAATGCAACGGATTTAGTGCAAAATCGACTTTTTGCTTAGTCAAAAAAGAAACTAATTTCTCTGTAGGAACATTTCCAGTCAATTCGTCTTTTGCCATAGGACAACCGCCCAAACCTCGAATAGCGCTATCAAAAGCACGGCAGCCTCCTTCATAAGCTGCTAGGATTTTTGAATTAGCTTCATTAGGAATCGCATGTAAGTGAGCGCCAAAAAACAGCTTTGGGTGTGCCAAAAGCAGATGCTCAAACAAAGCAGTAATCGTTTTGGGCCTTGCCACTCCAACTGTATCGGATAGTGATATGCGACAAATACCCATTTGCGCTAATCGCTCTACCCATTCGGCTACCAGTACGGGACTCCAAGGGTCGCCGTAAGGATTGCCAAACCCCATAGACAAATAAACCACCAACTCCTTCCCCACTTGCTGTACTCGATTGGCAATTTTGTTCAGTACCATTAATGACTCTTCAATCGTTTTGTTGGTGTTTCTTACTTGAAAGTTTTCTGAAATGGAAAACGGATAGCCCAAAAAATCGATTTGTGGATAAGATAGCGCATCTTCTGCACCACGAGTATTTGCAACAATAGCCAACAGTTTGGTTTTGGTATCGCTTAAATCTAATTGTTGAATAACTTGATGTGTGTCGCGCATTTGTGGAACAGCTTTATGCGACACAAAGCTACCAAAGTCTAATACATCAAATCCTACACGGAGCAAAAATTGCAGGTATTTTATCTTAACATTTGTTGGGATAAACGATTTGATGCCTTGCAAGGCATCGCGTGGACATTCGGTAAGAAAAACACGTGGCATACTCCAAAAATAATAAATCCATTTAGCTTAATTATTAGTGTTTTAGCTTAAATTTGTAATCAAAAAATTGCTTGTGATTATCATGAATACTATTGATGAGGGTTTAGTGCCCTTGAAGGCGAAACTTCTTGAACATCCGTTATACACAAAACTGACTTCTATTGAAGCCATTCGAGTTTTTATGACCTATCATGCTTTTGCGGTATGGGACTTTATGTCGCTTGTTAAGGCATTACAACAAAAACTTACATGCACCGAGGTTCCATGGGTTCCTGTTGGCAGCCCCAGTTCACGTCGTTTAATAAATGAAATTGTGTGGGGCGAGGAAAGTGATGTAGACACTTTGGGCAACCCCGTAAGCCACTACGAACTCTACCTCAAAGCCATGGAAGAAATTGGAGCTGATACTGTGCCTATTGTTGACTTGGTCACTACAATTCAAAATGGAATGCCCTGGCAAGAAGCGGTTAGTCAAGCACAGATACCTGAAGAAATCAAAACTTTTGTACACTTTTCGCTCTCCACCGCCACGACCGCACCTGCACATATCGTTGGTGGTGTATTTACCTACGGAAGAGAAGATTTAATCCCCGATTTATTTATTGCTATTGTACGTGGTCTTGCGAATCAACAAAAAGGAAGTGCGGATACCCTACTCCACTACTTGGAGCACCATATTAAATTGGATGGCGATGAGCACGGACCAATGGCTTTGCAAATGATGCAAGAATTATGTGCTGATCGTGTTAAAAATTGGGACGAAGCCAACGATTTTGCAAAGCAAGCCCTTGAACATAGAATCCGTTTGTGGGACTTTATCGCAGCACAGCTATAACCGCTTTTTGCATTTTCTGCTATATTAGCGAAATAAATTAATTGTCATGAAACAAATTATTTTATTTATTAGCGCATTTTTGCTCTCATATGCCTGCGCACAAAAAAGCGTTGAGTTTACTCCAACAACTTTTGCCAATACCATTACAGCCGAAGAGCTTAAGTCACATTTGTATACTTATGCTTCGGATGCCTTTATGGGTAGAGAGACAGGAACCGAAGGTGAAACTCTAGCTATCAATTATTTAAAAGCAGAGTATGAAGCTCTTGACATTGAAGGAGGTATGCCTAACGGCGACTATTTTATGCCCATGATGCTAAACGCTTACCGTGAAAGCCGTACCATTGAAGGCAATAACGTATTGGCGTTTATTGAAGGAAGTGGTAAGCCAGAAGAGGTTTTGGTTATTACAGCGCACCTGGACCATATTGGTATAGAAGATGATGGGCAAATTAACAACGGTGCAGATGATGACGGCTCTGGTAATGTTGCCATTTTGGAAATTGCAGAGGCCTTTCAGGAAGCCGTAAAACAAGGATATCGCCCAAAGCGGTCTATCTTATTTTTGCATGTTACAGGAGAAGAAAAAGGACTTTTAGGTTCAAAGTACTACACGGATAACCCCGTTTATCCATTAGAGAATACGGTAGCAAACCTTAATATTGATATGATTGGACGCATTGACAACCTCCACGAGGACAATCCTAATTATATGTATTTGATTGGCTCAGATATTCTTTCGCAAGACTTACACGATGTATCTAAAGCCATGAACGAAAAGTATGTAAACTTGGATTTAGACTACCGCTATAACGATCCAACCACAGAAGTTTTTGAGTTTGGACGCTACGTACAAAACCGCTACTACTACCGTTCCGATCATTATAATTTCGCCAAAAACAATGTACCTGTAATCTTTTACTTTAACGGTACACACGCCGATTATCACGCGCCTACCGATACCGTTGAAAAAATTGAATATGAATTATTAGAAAAGCGCGCCCGGCTTATTTTTTATACCGCTTGGGAAATTGTAAATCGTGACGAGCGATTACGGTTAAAGGAATAATATCAAAGCATGTTTCAACAAAAACCCCTCGATTTCTCGAGGGGTTTTACTGGGTGGAAGACCGGTCTCGAACCGGCGACCTCTAGAACCACAATCTAGCGCTCTAACCAACTGAGCTACAACCACCGTTTATTAGGTTGCAAATGTACTATGTTTTTACAAATTCAAAAAAGGAATTATATCAAATCGCTGATGGCATTAACTCCCACCAAACGACTTGCAGTAAAACCCTCGGCATAATCAGCACCAATAACACGACCCAAATCTGCTGCACGATATGTAATACTATCTAAAAAATTTTGTGTGCTTATAGGAGTGCCGGGTTCGGTGCTATTCGGCTTATAAAACTGAGAGTCATAAGCCTGTACAGCGGCAACTTTTACTTCTATATGATTACTTATATCGACAACAAAATCGGGAGTAGCATTGTTCCATTGAATGTAATGATACAACTGTTTTGGACGCCAAGCGTGCTGAGCATTTCCCTTAAAAGAAGTTTCCACTTTTTGCAAACCACTCAAAAAACAACTTTCCAAAACTAAAGCAGCTGCTCTGCCGTGGTCGGGATGCCTGTCTTCTGTGGCATTGCACAACACCATATCAGGCTGTAAATCACGGATATAAGCTATTATTTTTTCTTGATGCTTACGATTGTTTTTGAAAAACCCGTCTGCAAAGTCTAGGTTATACCGAGCAGTAACCCCCAAAATTTCAGCGGCTTTCGTTGCTTCTTTTAAACGAATTTCAGCGTTTCCGCGCGTACCTAACTCACCCTTTGTCAAATCCAAAATGGCAACATTTTTTCCTGCTGCAATTTCTTTGGCCAAGGTACCCCCACACGATAATTCCACATCGTCAGGGTGTGCACCAATGGCTAAAATATCAACCTTCATTTTTTAACTTTTTATCCAAGTGGTAATTTTAACGTCGTCAGGTTGTGTGCGTGATGATATTACGTCAACTAACATTCCATTTTCATCAATCAGATATTTTTGGAAATTCCATTTAACCGAGCTGCTTTTAACGCCATTTTTATCTTTTTGGGTTAGAAATTCATAAAGAGGATGCTGTTTTCTTCCCTTTACACTGATTTTCGCCATGATCGGGAAAGAAACACCATAGTTTTTATCACAAAAGACTTTAATTTCTTCGTTTGTTCCAGGCTCTTGCCATATAAAATTATTGGCAGGAAAACCTATAACAACAAAGTTTTGGTTCTTATATTGTTGATATAAGGCTTCTAGTTTTTTATATTGGGGGGTTAACCCGCATTTTGAAGCGGTATTAACAATCATTACTTTTTTGCCTTTTAAAGATGAAAAGTCAAATAAATCTCCATTAATGTCTTCAACAGTAAAAGAATGTATAGAGCCTTTCATAACAGGGAGTTGAGAGTATCCGAAAGTGGCTAAAGCCACAAATAAACAAACGACACGCATCTAGCAATTTTTAAGCGAATTTACACAATTAGCCTAAAACATTGTGATTTAGACAATTTCAGCACTGAGACCGGCAGCGTGTAAACGAATACATTTGGGCTCTAACTCATCATATGTACCACGTTTTACGGCGCATTTCCCTTTATAATGTACAATAAGTGAGCATTGCTCTGCTTGTTCTGGAGTATGGTCGCAAACTTCAATAAGTGTCTTAATCACATGATCAAAAGTGTTGACATCGTCGTTAAATAAAATGATTTCGTGTAAACGAGAGGATTCAACCGCTAACTCTTGTTGCGGTTGTTGCTGTTCTTCAGATTTACCAAAACGTATCATTACCACTAAATTATAAATTTTAGACAAATCCAACCTTGTTTTTCCGTCCTACTATCAAAATGCAATCCGTTTGCATTCGCCACATCGCAAAGCATTGCAACATCTCTTTCGTGAAAACCAGAAAGCAACAGAACGCCATTTTTGGCGAGCATTTTTGGATATTCAGGTAAATGCTCTAGCAAAACATTTCTATTGATATTGGCAATCAGTGTATCGAATTTGGTGTAAAATAAATCAAGTGTGTTTGTGCTAAAAGAAATGTCCGACACGCCATTTTTTGATGCATTTTCTTTGGCATTTTCAACGCACCAATCCTTAATATCAATACCTGAAACAGCAGCTGCACCTAACTTTTTAGCCAGTATTGCCAACACTCCCGTTCCAGTTCCTACATCAAGTACAGATGCACCTTTACAATTTAGCTTTAGTATCTGTTCAAGCATCAATTGTGTAGTGGCGTGATGCCCAGTCCCAAACGACATTTGAGGGTCAATGATAAGCTCGTGTTTTGTAGTAGCAGGTTTGTGAAAAGATGCGCGTATGGTCCACTCACTAACTACAATGGGTTTAAATTGTGCTTCCCAAACCGCATTCCAGTTTTGTGCTTCAATGTTCTCATAAGTAGCAGAAACCTCAACACCATCAAAAGGGATATCAAGACAGTCAGTTAAGTCAATTTTATGAGCTTCATCTTTTGGAATGAAGGCAGTAACACAATTATCGTGATCAACAAAACTTTCAAAAGGAAATGCAAAAAGCCATGCCGAAATAATCTCCATTTTATCAATGGGAAAGATGGTAAAATGATACGCGCGGTAGGCTTTCACCTTTTAAAACGCATTGACAATGGCAGCAAAATCGTCGGCATTAAGAGAAGCACCGCCAATAAGCCCCCCATCTACATCAGGTTCGGCAAATATCTCCTGTGCATTTGCAGGTTTGACGCTTCCACCATAAAGAATTGAAACACTTTGTGAGAGCGTATCGTCGTATTGTCCTGTTAAGACACTTCTAATATGTGCGTGCATTTCTTGTGCTTGTGCTGGAGAGGCTGTTTCGCCAGTACCAATTGCCCAAACAGGTTCGTATGCCAAAATAATTTTGCTCCACTGCGAAGCATCTAAATGGAAAAGTGCGTTGCTTAGTTGGCTAGAAACCACATCAAAATGACTTCCCGATTTGCGTTCATCAAGCTCTTCGCCAAAGCAGAAAATAATTTCCATCCCGTTTTCAAGAGCTGTATTTACTTTCTCTGCCAAAAGGGCGTCAGTTTCATGGAAATATGCCCTACGCTCGGAATGTCCTAGCAGCGTAATATTCACACCCATTGATTTTAGCATTGGCGCTGAAATTTCCCCAGTATAAGCACCCGAAGTTGCTTGGTGCATATTCTGTGCGGACACATCAATTTTGGTGCCGGCAGTTATGTTTACAGCCGCTGCAAGATACACGGCAGGAGTGGCAATAGCTACACGAACATCGTTGGAAAATTCTTTGGTCTTTAACGCCTCGATAAGTGCTTGACTCCCGTCTGCGTCTAGGTTCATTTTCCAGTTTCCGGCTACAATATTCTTTCTCATGTATGTTTTTTTATTGGTTGTTTAAATGAATTAAAGCGAATAAGGCATAATTTATCATGTCTTGATAATTTGCCGACAACCCCTCACTTACAAGGGTTTTTCCTTCGTTGTTTTCTATTTGTTTAACACGGAGTAATTTTTGTAAAATCAAGTCTGTTAGTGAGCTTACACGCATATCACGCCATGCTTCACCATAATCGTGATTTTTGCGCTCCATAAGTGCTTTGGTGGCAGAGGCATGTTTGGTGTAAAGTTCCATTACCTTGTCGTTTGACAAATCGGGTTGATCTGCAACGCCCAATTCAAGCTGAATTAGCGCCATAATAGAATAATTAACAATGCCAATAAATTCAACCTCCTCGCCTTCTTCTACTTTTTTAGAAGCCACCTCTTGTAGCGTCCTGATGCGTTGTGCTTTAATAAAAATTTGATCGGTCAGGGAGGTAATGCGAAGAATACGCCATGCACAGCCGTAATCAATCATTTTTTTCTCAAAAAGCTCCTTGCATTTGGATGCTTCTGACATATATTGTGCTTCGGTATGCGCCACCTGATTTGTTTTGTTGTAAATTTCGATCAAAAATCAACAAGATTTGGTTTATTGCCAACAATTTTAAACGCTATTTATGAACATCACATGCAACGGTAATATTATCGATCTCACAAGACCGAAAATCATGGGAGTTTTGAATGTCACTCCAAATTCATTTTACGACGGTGGCAAACACAACAACCTAGATACGGCACTGAAACAAACCGAAAAAATGATTTTAGAGGGTGCCACCTTTATTGATGTTGGTGGTGCAAGTTCAAAACCCGGTGTGGATGAAATTTCAATAGATGAAGAGCTTAAGCGCGTGCTTCCTGTCATTGAAAAAATTTGCCTTGCATTTCCTGAAATTTTCGTATCCGTTGATACCTATCGTAGTGAAGTTGTAAAACAGGCGGTAGGTGCAGGAGCGCACCTTGTAAATGATATTTCGGCGGGAAATTTAGATGCCAATATGCTAAAAACAGTAGGGAAGCTTGGTGTGCCCTACATTGCCGTTCATATGCAAGGAACCCCGCAGACCATGCAAAATAATCCCAAATACGACGACGTGCTTGTTGCTGTGCGCTACTTTTTTTCTGAAAAAATTGCTGCGGCTCACAAATCAGGAATTAACGATATAATTTTAGATCCCGGCTTTGGTTTTGGAAAATCTATAGAGCATAATTTTGCATTGCTCAAACACCTACATACCTTACATATTGATGGCGTGCCGTTACTGGTGGGTCTTTCGCGTAAATCCATGATTTACAACACATTGAAAACAGAAGCAACACATGCGCTTAATGGAACAACAGTGTTAAATACTATTGCATTACAGCAAGGAGCACATATTTTGCGCGTCCACGATGTGAAAGAAGCGAAAGAGACCGTTCAGCTTATAGATACCCTTGATGCGTCTTATCCGATAAATACGTAATTTTATAGGATGTTTGACTTTTTAGATTTCAATCTTTTGGATGTGTTGGATATTGTATTGGTAGCGTTGCTGCTTTACTACGCATATCGACTAGTTCGTGGAACAGCAGCTATCAATATTTTTGTGGGTATTGTAATTCTTTATCTAATTTGGAAGATTACCGATGCGTTAAATATGGAGCTTCTTAGTAATATTTTAGGCGGGTTTATGAGTGTTGGGGTGTTTGCGCTAATTGTGGTGTTTCAACAAGAAATCAGAAAGCTGCTACTTATGCTTGGCTCATCGAACTTGGCAAACAAAAAAGTGTTAAATCGCTATTTTAAAATTTTTAGTGTTAAACAAAACACATTTGAACCTGAACTAAATATAGATGTACTAATTCAAAGCTGTTCATATTTGAAAAAACAAAAATTAGGGGCATTATTGGTGTTAGAACGAAACAGTTCTTTGGATTTCTTAAAACCATCTGGTGTAGTTGTAAATATGGAGATTTCAGTACCCGTGATTGAAAGTATTTTCCACAAAAACGCACCGCTACACGATGGTGCTGCCATTATTGAAAATAACACCATTACGGCAACTCGAGTTATACTACCTGTTTCTGAAAACAAATCCATACCCAAAAGATTTGGGCTAAGACATAGAGCTGCAATGGGCATTACCGAAAAAACTGATGCTGTAGTGCTTGTGGTTTCTGAAGAAACAGGTGCTATTAGTTATTTTAAGCACGGCGAACGATTCCAATTTAGCTCTTATAAGCAGCTTAGCGAAATGCTTTCTAAAGACATGGACTAGGTTGTGTGTGTAGGAGTCAAAAACTGTACTTCATAGAGGTTTTTATAGTAGCCGCCCTCAATTTCAAGCAGTTCTTTATTTGTCCCCTGCTCTACAATTTTTCCTTTATCCAAAACAATTATTTTATCGGCACGCTGTACAGTAGCCAATCGGTGTGCTATAACGAGTGAAGTTTTTCCTTTGGTGATTTCTTTAGTCGCTTTTTGAATAAGTTTTTCAGCATGGGTATCAATAGAAGATGTTGCCTCATCAAGCACTAAAATTTTAGGTTGAATGACGTATGCACGCAAAAAAGCAATTAATTGGCGTTGTCCTGTTGAAAGCATGCCTCCACGTTCTTTTACGTTAAAGTGATATCCATCTGGAAGACTTGAAATAAATGTATGCACCCCTATTTTTTTTGCAGCAGCCACCACATCTTCTTTGCTAATGGAAGTATCCCAAAGCGTAATGTTGTTATATATGGAATCGGCAAAAAGGAAAACATCTTGAAGCACCACGCCAATTTGCTTGCGTAGCCATGCGCGCTCGTAATCTTCAATTCCTATGTCATCTAACAAAACCTTTCCACTATCAATTTCATAAAACCTACTTAAGATATTAATAAGCGTGGATTTCCCTGCCCCCGTTGCCCCAACAACGGCAACGGTTTCGCCTGGCGCTACGTCAAACGAAATACCATGAAGCACTGGCTCCTCTTTTTTGTATGAAAAATGTAAATTTTCAAAACGAAGCGCACCTTTAATTTCTTTGTCTGAAATGATTCCTTCATTTGGGTTTTTTTCGTCTGTGTCTAAAATAGCTACCACTCGGCGTACAGCAACCATACCCATTTGTAAGGTGTTAAACTTATCGGCGATTTGACGAAGTGGACGAAAAAGCATTTGGGATAATTGGATAAAAAGAAAGATAATTCCTAATGTAATTCCCGAAGATCCTGCAATGGCGTTAAGTCCACCAAACCATACTAGTAACCCAATGGTAATTGAGGTGGAAAGTTCTGCAATAGGAAAAAAGATGGAGTTATACCAAACCGTTTTAAGCCACGCCTTGCGGTGTTTGTCATTAATTTCTCTAAAGGCTTTTGACTCGGTTTGCTCCCTAGCAAAAAGTTGCACAATGCTCATGCCTGAAATACGTTCTTGCACAAAACTATTAAGGTTTGCCACTTGTGTTCGCACTTCGTCAAAAGCAGCTTTCATGGCTTTTTGAAATTTTCGTGTAGCTACCAAAATAAGCGGTAACACAGCGAAAACTATCAAAGATAATTCCCAACTCACAGCCCACATAACTGCAATAACGACAAGCATTTTGAGCAAGTCTGCGATAATCATAAACAAGCCCTGACTAAAAATCCCTGATATGGTTTCAATATCACTTACCACGCGAGTAACCAAGCGTCCAACAGCAGAATTATCGTAATAGGTCATTTTGAATTGCAACATATGCGTGTAGAGTGTGTTGCGTAGGTCAAAAATCACATGCTGTCCCAACCAATTTGCGTAATAGATAAACATAAACTGGAAAGAAACTTCAATAAGCAATGTAGCACCCATTAAGGAAATAAACACAAACATGCCGTCATAATCTTTGACTGTGATATAATCGTCTATTGTAATTT
>DLPY01000013.1 GCA_002478685.1 Flavobacteriaceae bacterium UBA7446 | reverse complement strand
AATGGTAGGTGGATCGCAACGAGAAGAGCGCCTTGACAAACTTGTGGAGCGCATGCGCGCCATGGATATAGACCAAGTAGAGTTGTGGTGGTATACGGATTTGCGTCGTTTTGGAACAGCCGTTCATGCCGGTTTTGGACTTGGTTTTGAGCGATTAGTGCTGTACACCACTGGAATGTCTAACATAAGAGATGTAATTCCCTATCCGCGAACCCCGCTAAACGCTGCTTTTTAGAAGAAAAATGTGTGGGGTTTTTGTATTTTTAAATACACAATATTAATTCATGCTCAAACAACACCTCAAGGTTAAGCTTTCACAAAAGCTATCGCCGCAGCAAATTCAGCTGACGAAGTTAATTCAGTTGCCTATTCAGTCGTTTGAGCAACAGATATTACGTGAGATTGAAGAAAACCCAGCACTTGCTTCAGGGAAAGAAGACGAAAAAGAGCGAGAAGAGCTTGATATCCCCGAAGAAGATAACGTTGAAATTATAGAAGCGGAGGACATTGATATCGATACATATTTAAGCGATGACGAAATTCCCGAATACCGCCTTCGGGCGCAAAATTACAGTTCAGACGATGAAGAAAAACATGTGCCGTATGCTGCAGGCTTGAGCTTTCATCAACAGCTAATGGCACAACTAGACACCTATAAGTTTTCAGAGCAAGAATACCGCATTGCGGCTTTTTTAGTGGGGAGTATTGATAATAGTGGCTATATCCGACGGGAATTGATTGATATTGTAGATGACTTGGCGTTTACTGAAAACATATACGTAAAGGAGGAGGAGGTGCGCAAGGTATTGCAATCCGTACAGCAACTTGACCCGCCAGGAGTTGGTGCATTAGATTTGCAAGACTGTTTGTTAATTCAGCTTAGGCGAAAGCCACAAAGCCCTTCAATTTCAGTAGCCATTGCACTTCTGGACGAGCAGTTTGAAGCATTTACCAAAAAGCATTTTAGCAAGATTAAATCACGACTTAAAATTGACGGAGAGCAGTTGAAAGACTGCATGCACGAAATTGAAAAACTCAACCCAAAACCTGGTGCGGCATTTAGTAGTGATACCAAAATGAATACGCAAATCGTTCCTGATTTTACTATTCAATTGATTGACGGAAAACTCAATCTTATGCTGAACGGGCGTAACGCACCTGAACTACATGTTTCTGCCGAATACCGCAACATGCTTTCGGGCTACAAGGAGGCCAATAAAAAAAGTAAAGAGCAGCAAAAGGCAGTGCAGTTTATCAAGCAAAAGCTAGATGCAGCACGGTGGTTTATTGATGCCATAAAGCAACGCCAACACACACTGTACGAAACCATGAAAACCATCATGGATTTTCAGCAAGACTATTTTCTTACCGGAGATGAGCAAAAACTAAAACCTATGATTTTAAAGGATATCGCCGACCGCATTGGAATGGATATTTCTACAGTTTCTAGGGTTGCCAATAGCAAATATGTGGATACGCCTTATGGCACTAAATTGGTAAAGTGGTTTTTCTCAGAAGGAATTACCAATGCTGCCGGCAAAGACGTTTCAACCATAGAAGTAAAAAAAGTATTAGGCGATGTGATTGCTGCTGAAGACAAAACCAATCCGCTTAATGATGAGCAATTGATGAACATCATGAATGAAAAGGGCTATCCCATTGCCCGCCGAACAGTGGCAAAATACCGTGAAATGATTGGTGCTCCTGTAGCAAGACTGCGGAAAGAGTTATAGATTTTTTCTTTTTCTATCAAATAAGTCTGCAAAAAATAACGCTACTCCTAATACAATATGCCCCCAACCAAGTAATATAGAGCCTTCTACTATTAAATTGCGTATTCCAAAAAAAACTAAAAAAGCAGCGTAAACAATCAATGAAATTCTGCGTAACCGTTCTCGCTTATGCTTTGGAAGTATAAAAACTCGAATCGAAAAATAATTTAACGCAAGAAGAACAATAAGCGTAACCACAAGAATAAGTAGTCCCTTTATCATATTTTAGATTAGATTTTGGGTGTTTTAAAATACAATATTACTGCTAACCAGTCACTTGCTTTGCTATTTAATGCAGCTTTTTGATTATTCAACGTCTGTGTAGAACAGTTCCAGTTGTAACTTTAAATTTGCAAGCGCAGGGTCTGTTGGGTTTGGTCCTACAAATACCACCGACTTTGGCGACGAAACGGTACCAGCAGGTATTTTATTTATAGATGTGTTGTCAACTTTTGCCATAGCAACAGCCCCTTGCGTAGCAAAGGCATTGGTGAGCGACAGTCGTAGTGGTGCATTGACAGAATCCTCGCTGATGATATCACGCAGATATTCGGTGAGTCTAATCTTGTAATATGGGGTGTCATCATTATTTACTAAAAATCCACCATACACCAACTTATTTTGGGTGCCAGAAGTGGACGCGTCTGTCAGGAAATCAATGATAGGTGCATTGGTATTAGCATTGTATAAATACAATCGCTCAGGAAGTGATAAACTGTATTGCTCCACGGTGTTTTTGTCTACATAAAACGTTAGGTTTGCTTCGTTTAGCAACCATGGCTTTCCTTTTATTGCCTCTAGCAATTCATTGTCCTCAAATAGGGTGATTGTGGCTACACTTCCAAGCCCGCCCCCTAAGGCAATTTGTGTTGGTGCGGTCGCCGAAACTATACTATTAAGCTCTGGTACAGCAGCAGCTGTTTTAGTAATAGTGTTAAATTTAAGCGTCCCTGCATTTATAAAAAACTCCTTATTCTTATCTTCTATTTCAACAGGTGTGGTATCTGGTTTTTTTGCTTTGTAGGTATATGCAATTCGAATAGTCATTCTATTAAAGTCCAGCAACATAAGCAATGGTG
>DLPY01000082.1 GCA_002478685.1 Flavobacteriaceae bacterium UBA7446 | reverse complement strand
TGTGAGGTTTTACAACGTTGTATAAATCGGTCATAGCAATGATTTCTGCTTCGCGTTTGCCATCAATGAGCTGCACAGAAACTTCAGTTTCTTTACGTATGCGTTTAATAAGTTGTTTTCCATTTTTGGCTTCGCGCAATGCCGAAGTAGCGCATGCCATATAGTGCGAAACACCATGAACACCCATCAACAATTTAAACGAATGCATTGCGTCTATCATTCGTTTTTGGTTTGGCATACCAATTGAGCCGTGCCCAAAAGTATCTTGACCTAATCTAATGGGCACACGCACCATAGCGTTTTTAGTAAAAATAGTAGGCTTGTTTTTTTGTTCAATCACATTACTTACAAGAAGACGAACCGCATTAGAACCAATATCGATTGCGGCATATTTGGATAACCTCATGAAGCTTCGATTTTATTTTGATAATAATTATAAGTTGCTTCCTGAGAACGCAAAGCAGTTGCACCATTAGTACGGTATGTAAAAGTGTCGATACTGTTTACCCAACGAGATTTTACATTGTCATTCCAGCTTAATTCAAAAGTATCAACCAGTTCTTGTTGAATATCTTTATCGTAAATAGGACAGGAAACCTCTACGCGGTTATCCAAATTTCGTGTCATCCAATCGGATGATGATATGAAAATGTCGCGATTACCCCCATTTTCGAAAATAACCATTCTAGGGTGCTCCAAAAATCTATCCACAACACTTATGGCTTCAATATTCTCGCTAATGCCTTTAATGCCAGGAACCAAACAGCATATTCCACGAACAATCATACGAATTTGCACGCCTGCCTGACTTGCCTTATACAAGGCTTCGACCATCTCGTAATTTGTTAGATTGTTAATTTTAATACGAATAAGCGCATTCTTTCCATCTTTGGCAAAGGCAATCTCTCTTTCAATGCGTTCCTTCAATCCGCTTGACGTTGTAAAAGGCGAAATAAGTAAGTGTTTGTGTACTGGCAATTTATAGCTTTTCTCCAAAAAGGTGAATACTCGATTTACCTCTTTTAAAATGGATTGATTTACCGTAAAAAGGGTATAATCAGTATAGATTCGAGCAGTGGATTCGTTAAAATTTCCTGTACTTATAAATCCATATCGCATAAGCTTTTCCCCCTCCTGACGTTGAATCAAGCAAATTTTAGAGTGTACTTTTAAACTTGGGATACCAAAAACCAGTCGGACACCTTCGTTTTTAAGCATCTCTGCATAGCGAATATTAGACTCCTCATCAAATCTGGCTTGAAGCTCGATTTGGACGGTAACTTGTTTTCCGTTACGCGCTGCTTGAATTAGGGCATTAGCTACTTGAGAATCGCTGGACAAGCGGTAAATGGTTATGAACACACTTTTGACTTTTGGATCTAAAGCTGCCTCCCTCAAAAACATAATCACATATGAAAAAGAGTGGTAAGGAGTATACTGCAAATAGTCACGTTGTGCAATTTGAGTTAAGATACTATGATCTAAAGAAAAATCTTTAATAGCAAGGGGTGTCTTTTTATCATAAATCAAATCTGTTCGACCTAGACTAGGAAATTTCATGTAATCACGACGGTTGTGGTAGCGTCCGCTAGGTATAATGCTATCACGAGAACCTATTTGAAATTTTTCCAAAAGAAGTTCTAAAGTTTCTGGGGCTATTTTTTTGTCGTAAACAAAGCGCACGGGGTCTCCTTCAACACGTTCTCGTACACTAGATGCAATTTTATCTACATAGCTTTTATTGATGTCATCATCAAAATCCAATTCCGCATCAAGAGTAAACTTAACCATATGCGCCGAAATAGATGTGGGTGAAAATATTGAAAAAATATACTGCATTTGATGCCGAATTAGGTCGTCTAAAAGCATCACATATTTTTTATTGCCACGTGCCGGAAGCACTACAATTCGGTCTAAATGTGTTGGAATTTGAATTAAGGCAAACAAGGGTTCTTCAGTATCTGCTTGCTTCATTTTAACACCAAGAAATACATTGCTCCCTTTGGTATTTGGTATTCGGGTTTCCT
This sequence comes from Flavobacteriaceae bacterium UBA7446, assembly GCA_002478685.1. Lineage (GTDB taxonomy): Bacteria > Bacteroidota > Bacteroidia > Flavobacteriales > Flavobacteriaceae > UBA7446. The sequence continues at coordinate 6,789 of DLPY01000082.1, read as the reverse complement.
CGCTGATGATAACAGTAAGCAGCGATGGACTTACTTTTTCATTAAAATAATTGTGTACAAACGATGCATGTTCTTCGTCTAACATATGCTCGTCAAGCACAAAAATTTGCTCGCTTTTAAGTTCTTCTGTTAGTTGCTTGATAGTAGTAAAACTTTCGTCTTGTAACGCTCTGGTTTTTTCCGTAATTTCTTTTAGTAGCTGTTCTGCTTTTTGTATTTCTATAGGGGGTAACTCTGTACCCATTTGTGCAATACGCTTAACCGTAGCATAGCGGACTTTGTAAAACTCATCTAGGTTATTTGAAAAAATTCCAATAAAACGAATCCGTTCAATTAACGGAACATTGACATCTTGTGCTTCTTGTAAAACACGACGGTTAAAATCTAACCAACTCAATTCACGATTTACAAATGGAATTTTCAATTTATGCCAACATTTTAGGGGAAAAGCACTCAGCTGTTCCGGTCTTTATTGATGCCCATAAAGATACGTCAAAGCGAAAAAGTACGGCACTTGCCGTAGGAATATTATTTTCTTGAAATCCTCCCAACAAATGTGCCAGCGCTGTACATGCATGATTGTGCCCAAAAGTCAATACGGAGTTTTGCTCATCGGGAAGACAACGCACAAACTCCAGTACATCTTCGCCGCTAAAATCATATAACATATTACTCACCGAAAGTTTGTGAAGTGATAAATCCAATTCTTTTAAAACTATGAGTGCCGTGTGCGCTGCTCTATTGGCTGGGCTAGTATATGCTGCATCAAATTTTAGGTTTTTAGTTGCCAAAAAAGCACCCATACGGTGTGCATCGTTAATACCACGTTCGTTTAGCGGACGATCGGCATCAGAAACTTGTAGTTCCCAAGACGATTTCCCGTGACGCATCATAATCCATGTTTTCATAAACAGTAACGGTTAAGGCGCTAAACGTTTTCGTATCCATGAATCATAAGATTTGGTATAAACAATGCGGTCGTGAAGGCGGTTTGGTCTTCCTTGCCAAAACTCGATGCGTTGCGGATGAACGATAATTCCACCCCAATGCTTGGGTCTGGAAACATCTTTTCCTTCAAATTTTTTAGTTAGCATTTCTAAACGTTCTTCCAAAATGGCTCTTGATGCAATCGGCTGACTTTGAGGCGAAACGTACGCGCCCAATTGGCTTCCACGTGGGCGAGAAGAAAAATAAGCATCCGAAACGGTATCCGATGTTTTCTCTGCTGCCCCAGAAATAATAACTTGACGTTCCAAATTGGGCCAAAAAAAAGACAAACCCACTTTTGGATGCGCAAGCAACGCTTCGCATTTGTCGCTTTGGTAATTGGAATAAAACACAAAGCCCTCATCTAGAATATCTTTTAAGAGCACTGCCCTTCCACGCACATCGCCAATTGCATCAACTGTGCTAAGAGTCATGGCGTTGGGTTCTTCAACACCTCCCGCATAGGATACTTCGTCAAACCATTGCGTAAATAACTCAAGAGGTGTATTTGGAGTGTTCGCTTCGTCCAGAGTGTTTGCGGTGTAATTTTTACGTAGATGCCCCAACTCTTTTTTCATTTTATAAAAATACGAATAAAGCTTAGGAAATCACAGCGCCATCTGCTGCAAGTATCACATTTGGGAATATTGCTTTGGCTTCTTGAGTAAAAAGGTCGAGGTTTTTATATCGTGCGGAGTAATGTCCCAAAATCAAACGTCCTACATTTGCATCACGTGCTATGGTTGCCGCTTCCTGTGCGGTACTATGTTGTGTTTGATGAGCAAGGTCAGCGTGTTGCTGCAAAAATGTTGACTCATGATATAGCCAATCTGCGCCTTTAATAATGGGAACAATTGACGGAAAAAAGGCGGTATCGCTACAATAGGCATATTTTTTTGGTGGGTGTGGATTATGGGTCACCGAATCGTTTTTTACCAAAACACCATCAACCAAAACATCTTGACCCAATTCCAACAATCGGAATTGGCTTTTATCGATACCTGCTGCTTGTGCTGCTTCAGTATTTACACGCCGAAATCCTTCTTTCTCAGCAAACAAAAAACCGTTGGTATATACACGATGTTTAAGTGGAATAGTGTAAACAGTAACGCTGTCGTCATCAAAAATACATTCAGAGTTATTGCTTTCGAGTTCATGAAAATGCAGCGGGAAATTTGCCCATGAATTGGCAAGTTTTAGCAAAAGAGTCAAGGCTTCTTTGATGCCTTTTGGACCATAAATATGTAGCGGTGCCTCACGGCCCAACAAACGAAAGGAAGAAACCAGACCTGGTAATCCATAAAAGTGATCGCCATGAAGGTGAGATATAAAAATGTGTTTGATGTGTACAAATGATACTTTTGCCTTGCGCAATTGCACTTGCGTTCCCTCGCCGCAATCCATTAAAAAACGATGCCCTTTTATATCCAAAAGCTGAGCAGTAGGATTTTTGTTTTCGTGCGGACTTGCTGAATGGCAACCTAAAACTGTGAGTTTCATCAGTAACCTAAATCACGTTCTATCTCTTCCATGTCAATCAAATCTAGAGCTTCTCGAAGTGTTGGTGCCACTGAAATATAATCTGGAAGTGCTTTAATTTCCCTAGCACCAATTACTATTACAAAAGATTTATTGACTTGCTCTTTGTTGTAAACACTAAGTTCAGAAAACTCTAAAGTATGGCTAGGCTGCAATTTTTTGATTGGTGACAAATCCACTATAATGTTGTGGTCTTGCATATTCTTATAATGGGCTTTTACAAGGTTTCGAAAGTCAGTACCGACTGGGTCAGTGCTTTCCCATGAAAATATGGTTGTATTTTCGTGTTGTGTAATTTGCATAACTTACATTTTTGCTGCTAGAAGATACAACACTGCCATACGAACAGCAACACCGTTTTCTACTTGGTCTAATATAATGGCTTGATTTGAGTCTACCACTTCACTGGAAAGTTCCACGCCTCTGTTGATAGGTCCTGGGTGCATAATGACAATTTCCTTGTCTAGTGTTTCAAGCATGGGCTTAGTAATGCCATAAAAGGCTGAGTATTCTCTATTTGAAGGGAAGTAGCTCGACGACATACGCTCAAACTGCACACGAAGTACATTTGCTACATCGCACCATGCTAATGCCTTTTTTACGTCTGTTTCTACGGTCACTCCCAAACTTGTAATGTGCTTAGGAATCAAGGTTGATGGGCCGCAAACCTTAACCTCTGCACCTAATTTTTGTAGTGCAAAAATGTTTGACAGCGCTACACGAGAGTGCAAAATATCACCAATAATCACTACTTTTTTTGATGTCACATCACCTAGACGTTCGGCTATAGAAAACGTATCAAGCAGGGCTTGTGTTGGGTGTTCGTGTGCACCGTCTCCAGCGTTAATTATGGTAGCATTAACTTGTTGTGCCAGAAAACTGGCTACACCTGCACTAGAGTGACGTATCACCACCATATCAACTTTCATAGATAAGATGTTGTTAACAGTGTCTATGAGAGTTTCCCCTTTTTTCAAAGAAGACATAGATGCTGCGAAATTAATCACATCGGCAGAGAGGCGTTTTTGTGCTAATTCAAACGAAAGTTTGGTGCGTGTACTGTTTTCAAAAAACAGATTGGCTATGGTTATATCACGCAGCGAAGGCACTTTTTTTATGGGTCGGTTAATAACCTCCTTAAACTGAGTAGCAGTTTCAAAAATCAACCGAATATCTGCCTCGTTGAGATATTTGATTCCTATTAAATGCTTTACACTCAGTTCACTCATACTATTTGTTTACCAGATAAACTGCATCTTCATTATCATCTTCTTTCCAACATACTACCACACGCTCATTTTGGATAGCGTCTACTTGATGTCCACAAAAATCGGGTTGTATCGGCAGATGTCTTGAAAACCTGCGATCAATTAGATTGAGCAGTTGGATTTCTGCCGGACGACCGTAGGAGTCTATGGCAGTAAGTGCAGCACGAATGCTACGCCCTGTGTACAACACATCGTCAATTAGTACAATACGTTTGTTTTCTACACCGAATTCCATACTGTTGTCGTTAGCATTAAGCACTTTATCGCTACGGCGGAAATCGTCTCTAAAAAAGGTAATGTCAAGTTTGCTTAGCTGTACATTAGGAACTTTGTAGTGTTGTGTAAGAATATGCAATAAGCGTTCGGCAAGGCGTACACCGCGTGGTTGCAGCCCTATCAACAGGGTATTGTCAAAATCTCCGTGGGTTTCTTTAAGTTGGCAAGCTAAACGAAAAAGGATGATGTGGAGGTTTTCGGCACTAAGTAGTTGCTTTTTGCTCATCCAATTATTTTTACAAAAGTAAAAAAAATTGATGGTTTTTGACCATTTGACTTAATTTCAAAAAAAATTTAAACATAAATGAACCCATAATCTTACTATTATGTTTTTAAATGAATAACGTTATTTTGCTGGTAGTTACGTCCAACTAATTCAATTAACTGTTATTATTTAAGCCTACATTATTTCTATTTTGGTGTACTTTTTTATTATTGGCTTGGTCGTAAATCCCATATTGTTAGCCATACAGCTTGCTGGCTAGTAGAAGTATATTACTGTTCTTTAACCAGATAGAAAAAAACCCATTTAGTGCATGTCTGTCTGTTGCAGACAGGTCTTAGCAACGATTTGGTAAAATATAGTACATTAGATAAAAATTAAGCAATGTTTTTACGCGTATTAAACCTTATCTTAATCTGTATTATGCTTATGGGTTGTACCTCTTCTTCATCAGAAAAAATGCCAAAAGCCGTATTGGTTATTCATGGCGGTGCGGGTTGGATTTCACGCGGAAGCGTTTCCTACAGCATGGAACAGGCATATAGAAATACCCTAAAAGAATCTTTGCTCAAAGGCAGATCAATTATAAAAAGTGGCGGTTCAAGCTTAGATGCTGTGCAAATTGCTATTGAGCATTTAGAAGATTCGCCCTTGTTTAATGCAGGAAAAGGCTCAGTATTTACCAATAACGAAACTAATGAAATGGACAGCGCTATTATGGACGGCGCAACAGGCAACGCAGGTGCTGCCACTGGCATTGCCACCATCAAAAATCCCATTCAGGTGGCACGAGCTGTTCTTGACCATTCGGTGCATGTGTTTTTAAGCGGTGCTGGAGCAGAAGAATTTGCCCTCGAACAAGGTCTTAGACAAGTAGATTCCTCCTACTTTTTTACGCAAAAAAACTTTGACAAACTCTTGGAAGCAAAAACATCCATGATGGAAGTCAAGCAAGACAAATTGGGCACAGTAGGTGCTGTAGCGTTAGACCAAAAAGGCAACCTTGCAGCAGGCACTTCCACTGGTGGTATGACCAACAAACGCTTTGGCCGTGTCGGGGATTCACCTATTATTGGCGCTGGCACCTATGCCGAAAACGGCGTTTGTGGAATTTCTGCTACTGGACATGGCGAGTATTTTATACGTTATGTAGTTGCATACGACATTGCTGCACGCATAAAATATGCCAATCAAAGCATTGAAAAAGCATCAACGGAAGTGATTGAAACCCTAAAAACCAAAGGTGGTTTGGGCGGAGTTATCGGTTTAGATGCTGCAGGAACTGTAGTGATGCCTTTTAACACAAAAGGGATGTTTAGAGGGTATATTTCATTAGATGGCGAGCCAGTTGTAGCGTTATACGCCGATGATTAAGCATCTACACCCACTGCCACATTTTGTGACAAGCGTTCATAAACTCCCGAAGTAAGTTTCTCACGAATAGCAGAAAATGCCGATAAGGTTTCTTCAACATCTTCTAAAGTATGCGATGAGGTAGGAATAAGACGAAGTAAAATCAATCCTTTAGGTATAACTGGATAGACCACAATAGAGCAGAAAATGCCGTAATTCTCACGAAGATCTTTCACCAATACCATGGCTTCTGGGATACTCCCTTTAAGGTAAACAGGCGTTACACAACTTTGGGTTTTCCCAATATCAAAGCCACGTTTTCTAAGTCCGTTCTGGAGCGCATCTACATTCTGCCAAAGTTTAGACTTTAGCTCGGGCATGGTTCGTAGCATATCCAAACGCTTGAGGGCACCTTTAACAAGTACCATTTGCAACGATTTGGCAAAAACTTGCGAACGCATGTTGTACTTCATGTAGTCCATGATTTCTTTATCACCAGCAATAAATGCACCTGTACTTGCAATAGATTTGGCAAATGTGGCAAAGTAAACATCAATATCGTCCATAACGCCTTGCTCCTCGCCTGCTCCTGCGCCTGTTGCGCCAAGTGTTCCAAATCCATGCGCATCGTCTACCAAAAAGCGGAAGCCGTATTTCTGTTTAAGTGCAGCAATTTCATGCAAACGACCTTGCTCGCCTCTCATACCAAAAACGCCTTCAGATATTACTAAAATACCACCTCCTTTTTCTTGTGCAACTTTAGTGGCGCGAATTAAGTTTTTCTCTAAACTTTCAATATCGTTATGACGAAATGTAAAGCGTTTACCCATGTGCAGACGCACACCATCAACAATACACGCATGTGAATCTACATCGTAAACAATGACATCGTTTTTAGAAACTAGCGTATCAATGGTAGATAAAATTCCTTGATAACCGAAGTTAAGTACATACGCTGCTTCCTTACCTACAAATGCGGCTAATTCATCTTGCAACTGCTCGTGAAAAGTAGTGTGCCCCGACATCAGTCGTGCGCCCATAGGATATGCGGAACCGTGCTCAGCTGCAGCTTCAGCATCTACCTTACGCACTTCTGGATGGTTGGCAAGGCCCAAATAATCGTTTACGCTCCATGTAATAACT
>DLPY01000004.1 GCA_002478685.1 Flavobacteriaceae bacterium UBA7446 | reverse complement strand
CTCGCCCATTTAAGATTGTCTAGAGAACGCCCAAATATCCCGACTTTTTCACTCCCATCATTCAACGAAAATTATGACGAAGGCAAAGGCATTACTAACGCTGAACTTCGTGCTAGATTTGATACGGCTTTAGAAAATTTTGTGTCGCAATTAGGCCAATAAGCTTCCTGCCATAATAAGCATGACGGCATTTTCTATAAACGTAGCTTCAGTCATAGGAAGATTTAAGACACTGCCCAAACATGCACATTTGATATTGCGCTTTTGCTGCAAAACCCGAAGCACACCCACGGTAGTAATTCCTAGTACAATTACAGTGATTATTAAAACGGGTGGTAAAACAAAATCAATGAGATAGCATATGCCGAGTGCCAATTCTATAAACGGATATATCCAGCCGTAAATGGGCAATACTGCAGCAAGTGGATCATAGGTTTTAAACACCGTTTGAAACCCTTTTAAATCCAAAAACTTAAAAAACGAAAAGACCATAAAAAACAGTGCCATAAAGTCAAGCATCATCGCGTTTGTTTGTAGCAATTCTAAGTGAATACTAAAAACCGTTAGCAGCATAAATCCAAAAATCAAAAACAAAGGAAAAAGCTGCTTGAGCTTTGAAGGTTGATTCAGGGTTTCATCAATTAAGGCATATTTTTTGGGAAGGGCTGCTGTAATTTCAGCATCTTTAATCTGTGAGTTAGCTGTAATATCTACTTTCCCTGTTTTATGATTGGGCGAAACACGAGCAACGCCAGTTAGGTTTTCAAGAGCTTTCTTAACGGATTTTTCACAACTCGAACAGGTCATGCCGGCAATATGTACGATTTGTTTTTTCATAGGGCAGATTTAGCCAACAACCATGGGCACTTCAATCAAAAGTATTTGCGTCTCTTGGTGGGCGGCCACTTCAAAAGTAGCGGTTTCTGTAATACCCAACGCATCGCGTTTTCCTAATAGCTGCTCGCCAATTTCAACCTCACCTTCAATGACAAAGGCATACACACCGTTCCCTTCAACTTTTATGTCGTAATAGACCGATTTTTCAGCTTCCAAATCTAGCATGTGAAACCATGCGTTCTGATGAATCCAAACTCCTTGGTCATCAGGACTAGGAGATAGAATCTGAAACGGTTCATTTTTTTTGTGTAGCGAATCAATAGGGATTTGCGCATAGCGAGGTTCCACATTGCGTTTGTCTGGGAAAATCCATAACTGCAATAGGTTAATTTCTTTGTCGGGATTTTTGTTATACTCGCTGTGATAAACTCCCGCTCCAGCACTCATTACCTGAATTTCTCCTTCTTTGATGACCTCCGTATTTCCCATACTGTCTTTATGTTCTAAATCACCACGAAGAGGAATGGTAACAATCTCCATATTATCGTGCGGATGCGTGCCAAACCCCATTCCGCCTTGAATAATATCATCGTTTAGTACGCGTAATGCGCCAAACTGAACTCTCTCAGGATTGAACCACCCTGCGAAACTAAAGCTGTGTTTTGCCTGAAGCCATCCGTGATTAGCACTTCCCCTAGAATCAGCTGGATGAAAAATAGTGAGCATCTTTAAGAAGTTTGATTATATGAATTCAGAAACTATTTTACCTGAAATCAAAGCAGGGGGTACCCCTGGCCCTGGTACGGTTAGTTGCCCTGTAAAGTACAAGTTTTCAACTGTTTTACTTTTCATTTTTGGACGCAAAAATGCCGTTTGCAAAAGTGTGTTTGCCATGCCATATGCATTGCCTTTGTACGAATTATATACTTCTTTAAATTCTTTAACACAAAACGATTCATTAAACATAATGTGCGGCTTGATATCCGTGTCGGTAAGTTGCTCCATACGTTTCAATACAGTGTCAAAATATTTTTGCCTAAGCGCTGGGGTATCTTCCAAATTTGGTGCAATTGGAATCAAAATAAAACAGGCTTCTTTACCTTTGGGTGCCATTAATGAATCGCTTTGAGAGGGCAAATTCACATAGAATAACGGCTCTTTGGGCCACTCTGGTGTGTCGTAAATACTATTGGCATGCGCGTCAAAATCTACATCAAAAAAGAGGTTATGGTGCGCAAGTGAATCCAATTTTTTATCTAGTCCAATATAAAACAGTAGAGACGAAGGTGCAAAGGTTTTTTTATCCCAATAGGCTTCGCTATACGCGCGCTTTTCTTTGGGCAATAAGGTTTCAGTATGGTGATAATCTGCCCCTGAAATAACAATATCAGCATCAAAAGTAGTTGTGCCTACAAGTACACCGCATACCTTCCCATTTTGAAGTAAAATTTCGTCTACCCCATGACTGGTGTGATAATCTACTCCTAGCGACTTTCCTAAGGTTACCATAGCATCTACAATTTGGTACATCCCTCCTTTTGGATGCCAAGTCCCCAAGCCAAAATCGGCATAATTCATAAAGTTATAAAAGGCAGGGGTGCTTTCGGGTTTTGCGCCCAAAAACAATACCGGGAACTGCAATAACGAACGCAGTTTGGGGTTTTGAAATTGTTGCTCTACTTGCTTTCGGATATTGGTAAAAAACAACCCCACTTTCCGCACGGTTTGTGGGGTAACTAATTCGAACGGTGAAACCCCAGGACGATAGACCAAATCTTTTACGGCAATGTCATAATTGTTACATGCTTTTGCTAAAAATCGTTCTAATTTGGCTCCGCTCCCAGGTTCAATTTCATCAAAACGGGCTGCAATTTTGGGAATGCTATCATCGACGGGGAAAATGTCATTTTTACCAAAAATAACCTGGTATCCAGGTGCAAGGCGATCAAGCTCGTAATAATCCGAAACACGTTTGTCGAAATCTGCAAAAAAGGATTCAAAAACATCGGGCATCCAATACCACGAAGGACCCATATCAAATGTAAACCCATCTTTTTTGAACTGGCGAGCACGTCCCCCTAAAGAGTCATTTTTTTCAAGCACCTGGACCGAATGCCCTTTTTTTGCCAAATAACATGCTGCGGAAAGGGATGAAAACCCCGAACCGATAATGATAATCTTTTTCATAGAGGTACAAATTTACAGTATAATTTGATGCTATATTTGCAACTATGCAATTAATCCGCCTTCTTTCAGCAAAACAATCTTCCAAATACTTGCTATTTTTTGGCGCACTTCACGTGTTGCTGTTGCCTCTGGTGTTTTTTAAAAGAGGAACGTTGGAACTTCCATTCAATCTATTTGTTGCTCCAGAGCTTTTTCCTGTCTTTAACATCATCACCTTTATGGGCGATGGTTGGTTTGCCCTTGTTGTTTTTGGATTAGTGGGGTTCATTGCTGCTCAAAAAAAACTTCACGTCAAAGCAGAACTGATGAGTTTTTTGATTGTTTCTGTGTTGATGGGAATTGGAATTTACATTTTAAAGCAACTTGTTTTCCCTGATGTGACAAGACCTATTGCATACTTTGCATCGTTGCCGCGTGGTTGGAACACAGATGATTTTGCGTTGTCATTTCATCGATTTAGATCATTTCCATCAGGACATACGGCATCTGCAGCCACTTATGGATTTTTTCTAATGCGCTATGTGAAGCTGCCATATAATCGCCTCATGCTTTACGCTGCTATATTGTTGGTAGGGTATTCTCGTGTATTTTTGTTTCAGCATTTTGTGACTGATGTTTTTGCGGGAGTGTTATTAGGCTTAGTTTGCGTTTGGTTTGGCGATTGGATTTCTCATCGTATCTTCAAAAAAACTGATTAGAAATTGATGAATAAAATTTTAGTTACTGGGGCAGCCGGATTTATTGGATATCACGTGAGTAAACTACTCATTGAAAACGGTTATCATGTTGTTGGTCTTGATAATTTGAATAGCTACTACGACGTAAGTTTAAAAGAAGCCAGGCTTAACCAATTAAATCAACTAGATACCTCATTACAAGGTAGTTTTCGTTTTGAACGAATGGATATTGTTAATTTAGAAGAGATAAACCGTCTTTTTGAATACGAACAATTTGATACGGTTATTCATTTGGCAGCACAAGCAGGCGTTCGGTATTCGCTAAAACACCCCGAACCTTATGTAACAACCAACATCAATGGTTTCTTTAATATTCTTGATGCCAGCAAAAACCACCATATCAGACAGCTGTATTACGCCTCAAGTAGTTCGGTGTATGGGAATCAAAACAAAGTACCCTATAGCATCGAAGACCGTGTTGACCACCCCATAAGTATGTATGCCGCAACCAAAAAAGCAAACGAGTTGATGGCACACTCCTACAGCCATTTGCACGGGCTAAATACCACGGGATTGCGCTTTTTTACCGTTTATGGTCCTTGGGGAAGACCTGATATGGCGCCTATGTTATTTTTAAAAGCCTTGCTTGCAAACAAGCCTATTCAGGTATTTAATAATGGTGACTTGCAACGTGATTTTACCTATGTAGACGATATTGCGGCAGCTATTCTAAAGTTAGTGCAAAAGGACAACAAAGCCTTTTGTCCTAACTACCGCCTATTTAATATCGGTAATGCACAACCCATCATTTTGCAGGAATTTATAACACTTATAGAAAATATTACGGGTAAACAATTTATCCGTCAAAACAAACCCATGCAACCTGGAGATGTGTACAAAACACACGCTGACGTAAGTGCACTAGAATCGTATATTGGTGCTATTGGGCATACACCACTTAAAGAGGGCTTGCGTCATTTTGTGGCGTGGTATCACGAGTATTATCACAGCTAAGACGGAGTTGCCTGTCAGAAAGCATGTAGTAAATCCCAAAAAACGATACCACTGCCGAAAGCAATGTAAACCAAACCCCAACGGCAGCGGTTAGCTCAGGTGAAATGGCAAGCCAGGTTCCGCTCTGTAAAAATAAATACTCGCGTACGCCCAACCCAGCAAACGAAACAATGGAAGCAACTGCAGAAAGCAGGAACACAAGTAGCAAGGGTTGGATAAATGAAACCTCAATATTCAACGCCATAACAATACTAGCAACACTTAATAACTGCATTACCTGCACTGCAAAACTCCAAAGCAAGGTTTTAACATAAACCGCTTTGCTTTTGAAAATAAGTTCGGTTGCAGTATACCCAAAAAAAATAAGCGCCAGAAAAATCGGAATACGCCAGCCAAAGGAAATAGGTAGTATGCCTTTTGGATCGAGGATAAGGGCGCAACACAATAATGCACCCAAACCTATTGCTCGGTCTAAAACCAATGCTTTGCCTAATATTTTCCAAGACCAACCAAATGTTTTATAAAGCTTTAATGCCTTATAGGCGTCACCGCCAATACCGCCTGGCAAAAAGAAATTATAAAACATTCCTAAGAGGTAGAGACGGTGATTGGAACTTGGTTGCAGCGGAAACGAAAAGTATCGAAACACCCCCAACAAACGCTGCGAAGACAAGTATTGGGACAAAACAAAAAAGGCCAGAGACAAAGCCAAAAAATCCCAACGAACATCAAAAAGAACTTCGAATAATGCGTTGGTATTGAGTTGTTTAATGAATAAATAAACAAACAAGGCACTTACCCCTAACTGTAACCATTTAAGTAGTTGCTTACGCATCGAAGCGAGAAACTTTACGTATGCGAAACGGCTTTTTGTCTTGTGACTCAAAGTAGGTTTTCATCAGTAAGTCATATAAAATTCCAATACTGAAAAACTGCACCCCTACCACAATGAGTAGTACCGCCAAAATGAGTAGCGGTCGTCCCCAAATATCTTCGCCCATGATTTTGAGCATCAAAAAATAAAGCCCTAAAAATGCCCCCGAACTGAACAAAGCAAGTCCAATATTTCCAAAAAAGTAAATGGGTTTTTGTAAAAACTTACGTTGAAATAAGATGAGCAGCAAGTCATTGACCACCTTAAAGGTTCTGCCAAGCCCGTATTTGGAAACCCCGAATTGCCGTGCATGATGACGGACAGGAACCTCCGTAATTCTAGCGCCGTCCAAAAATGCAGCCAAATTAATAAAGCGATGCATTTCGCCATACAGGTTTAAATTTTTGGCGGTTTCTTTGGTGAACACTTTAAGCGCACACCCCTGATCTTGAATATTGAGTTTGGTGGTACTGCGAATAATTAAATTGGCAATTCTAGACGGAATGGTTTTGAATTTGGAGTCTTTTCGCTTTTTGCGAATGCCAGTAACCACATCCCAGTCTTCATCCATTAATTTATCAAGCATTGCAGGAATGTCATCAGGGTCGTTTTGCAGGTCGCCGTCAAGAGTTACTACATACTCCCCTTGTGCCACATCAAAACCCGCTGCCATGGCAAGGCTTTGACCGTAATTTTTTTTCAATTCAACCATAACTACATTTGGATGATTCATTTTTTTAATGGCTTCTCGCGTACCATCGGTTGAGCAATCATCTATATAAATCAATTCAAACGTATATCCGTTGAGTGCCGAACTGATGCGGTCTGTGAGCAAGGGGATATTTTCCTCCTCATTAAAGACAGGAACAACTAGTGAAAGTAAAGCGGTTGTATTCGACATTTATGCGCTATTTTTACAAAGGTACTAAGAACCCAACGAGTTGATGAAATTCTCTATCGAAAACAATCAAAAAGCTTGGATTTTTGCTGTCTTAGCGGCGGCTCTAGTGAGTTTTACCTTTCTCAATGCCTATCCCATTAGCATTTTGGACGAAGCCAAAAACGCAGAGGCTGCCAGAGAAATGTGGGTAAGTGGGAATTATTGGGTACCTACATTTAACGGAGAACTCCGAACCGATAAACCTCCGCTACACTATTATTTTATGTTATTAGGGTTCAAATTGTTTGGAACAACCGTTTTGGGGGCTCGGTTTTTTTCGGCGGTAATGGGTTTTGTTATGCTTTTGGCTACGTTTGGTTTTGCTCGCCGACATTTAGGAGAAACCGTGGCGAAAACTACCCTATTGATTTTGGTGGGGTCTTTTTTCTTTATGCAAGAGTTTCACCTCGCCGTTCCAGATCCCTATTTGATTGCCTTTGTAACTCTTGGATTATATAGTTTTTATCATTTTTATGTAACCAAAAAGTCCTTTTATTTGGTGTTGTTTTATGTCTTTTTGGCGTTGGGCGTATTGAGCAAAGGGCCTGTTGCCATCGCCCTTCCTGGGCTTTCGGTGGGATTGTTTTTGGTGTTGCAAAAAGAATTGAAAAACACCTTTCACTATTATCCTGTTTTGGGGCTTTTGGGAATTGCGCTGTTGGTCGTGCCGTGGTTTTGGCAGGTACACCTAAAAACCGACGGCCTTTGGACACAAGGTTTCTTTTTTGATCATAACATCAATCGCTTTTCAGCACCAATGGAAGGGCACGGCGGTAGCTTTTTGGTGACTTGGGGGTTTGTGTTGTTGGGGTTGCTTCCCTTTTCATTTTTTATCCCACAGGCGTTTGGTCACGCATGGAAAGAACGCACAAATGCTGCGTTGGTTTTTACGTCTTGTGTTGCAGCGGTATTCATCTTGTTTTTTAGTATTTCATCCACCAAATTGCCTAACTACACCATGCCCGGCTATGCATTTTTAGCAATGCTATTGGGTGCATTTTTTACCAAAAAAATAGAAGTAGGTTTTTCGCGATGGGACATCATAAACGTGGTGCTGTTAACCCTTTTAGGCTTGGCATTACCGATAGCCGCATACATTGGAATGCAGCAAGAAGCAACGTTGGTATCGTTAAGCTATTTGGCATTTGGATTAGTCCCAACAGCTGTTGGCACATTGTTAGGAATCGTGTTTTATTTCCGAAAAAAAATCACTGCATTTTTGGTAAGCACCGCTTTTTCGTGGGGCATATTGCTTTTTATTTTGCATGGCTATTTATATCCTAATTTAACTGCTGTTCTGCCCACAACTGCCGTGGTCGAGGTGCTGCCTAAGGATGCGAGCATTGTGGTGTATAAGCGAATGGACGCTGCTTTTCCGTTTAATTATCAACAGACTTTTAAGGTCATTGACAACATTAACGATGCAACTAACTTGCATGGTTTTTATTTGCTGACCAATCATCCCGAAGGGCAAAATTTGGATCAATTGCCAAATATTGAAGTCGTGATACGCCGAAAGGCACTTTTTGAAAATCACACCACGGTACTGTATCGTATTGAATAAATAAATACCTTTAAACAAATATTAAATGTATGGCAACTTACGAATGTAATCAGTGTGGCATGTCGGTTAACGCTACCTGCGGCAAATGTGATGTTCCCTTAGAAAATGGACATTTGTCTCTAGATGATGGAAACGAAGTGCAAATTTCACAATGCCCTTCTTGCGAAGGTAAAATCAAATCGCCGCAATGTTGTGGTGCCGATATGAGCTGTGAGCTGTAATGAAACACTACACTGCTGAAAACTTTTCTACTGCGCTAGGCATTGCGGCTTCTGATTGGGAGTGGCGGTCTAATGCGCTTAATGCTTTTTTTATTTTTTCCAATTTTAACGCCGCTTTTGCCTTTATGACACAGGTGGGAGCAGTTGCGGAACGCTTGCAACACCATCCCGATTGGCAAAACAGTTATAACAAGGTTACCATTTCATTACGTACTCATGACCAAAATGCTGTTACTGACCTTGACATCGCCCTTGCCAAAGAAATTAGTGGCTTGATAAAAAGGTAAGCTAACTCCAAAGTCGGACGAAACTTTTTAGCGCGTTTAGAATTGTCGCCAGACCAAACATTTTACGATTTGTTAATATAAATAATTCCCTTTTTACAGGTTTGTAATAGAGAAGCGGTTAAATTACCATGTAGACATATTGTAGATATAAAAATTTATAAATTAATAATTGCGCTATATATATTTGAACAAATTATAAAATTATGAAACAATTATTTACAATATTAACATTATTGCTTGGATTGTATATCTCACAAGCCAATGTAAGTGGTGCCTTAGCTACGCTTGATTTTAGCACAGACACAAGTGTTGATTGGACGGCGTCAGCAGATACAAATACTACTACATACTGTGAAACTGAAGTAACGCATTTCAATATCGCTGGCCATGCTGGTTCGATACTGTTGACGGTTGAAAACTCAGGTGATGATAGCATAACTGTTACGGCTACTTCGAAGGATAATGTAATTGATTTACTCGATATATCAAATATCTCAGATGGCGGTACTACCACGGGTGCAACCATCGCTAACGGTGTTGCGACGGCTGTAATCACTTGGGCTACTGGTACCATGCCTGCAACTGCAACATTTCAATTAATGTGGAGTGATGAAGCATCGGGTGGTAACCAGATGGTTAATGCTGGTACTGCAGATGATGCATTAGGCAACATCGATACCTCAAATGTTTGTTCTAGTACTGGTGGTGGTGACACTGGCGGGGGTGACTCTGACGGGGG
>DLPY01000043.1 GCA_002478685.1 Flavobacteriaceae bacterium UBA7446 | reverse complement strand
CAAGCGCATTGAAGTATTGAATAAGGAAGAAAAAACTTTAGACCCAAACTTTTGGAACGATTCCAAAGCTGCAGAGCACTACATGCGTGAATTGCGTAGTATAAAACAATGGGTAATTGATTACGAAAAAGCGAAGCAATTTGTTGAGGAGCTAGAGGTTCTTCATGAATTTCACAAGTCAGGAGAGGTTAAAGAAGTCGAACTTGAATTGCAATGGGAAGCCGCCATTGCTCATTTTGAGGACTTGGAGTTTAAGAATATGCTTTCCGATGAAGGAGATGTACTTAGTGCCGTGTTGCAAATTACTGCGGGTGCTGGCGGCACCGAAAGCTGCGACTGGGCTGCCATGCTAATGCGCATGTATCAAATGTGGGGAGAAAAAAAAGGTTTTAAAATAAGAGAACTCAATCATCAAGAAGGCGATGTTGCGGGCATCAAGACCGTAACTCTTGAAATTGAAGGCGATTTTGCTTTTGGTTGGTTAAAAGGCGAAAACGGTGTGCATCGTTTGGTGCGCATCTCACCTTTTGATAGTAATGCCAAACGCCATACCAGTTTTGCTTCAGTATATGTGTATCCCTTAGTGGACGATACAATTGAAATTGAAATTAACCCTGCGGATATTGAAATTACAACTGCGCGTTCCAGCGGCGCTGGCGGACAAAATGTAAACAAAGTGGAAACCAAAGTGCAGTTGGTCCACAAGCCCACAGGAATTCAAATTTCGTGTTCCGAAACACGTTCACAGCACGATAATAGAGAGCGTGCTATGCAAATGTTACGTTCGCAGCTTTACGAAATTGAGCTCCAAAAGCGCATGGAAGCCCGTGACGATATCGAAGCGGGTAAAATGAAAATTGAGTGGGGGTCGCAAATCAGGAACTACGTTTTACATCCATATAAACTTATTAAAGATGTGCGGACACAAGAAGAAACTGCTGCGGTTGATGACATACTAAATGGCGATTTAGATCGTTTTTTAAAAGCATATCTAATGACACAACAACCAAATACTAACGACAGTCTATGGGAAAAATAGACACTATAATTTTTGATTTTGGCGGCGTACTTATTGACTGGAATCCAGCCTATGTATACCTTAAAGAATTTAGAGGAGACACAAAAGAAATGAGTCACTTTCTTGAACATATCTGCTCATGGGAGTGGAACGAAAATCAAGACGCTGGTTACCCGTTGCAGCAAGCAACTGAAGAACGCGTTATCATGTTTCCAGAGCATGAACGCCTTATTCGAATGTATTATGGCCGCTGGAAAGATATGTTGGGCTACGAACATACCGAAACCGTGGAAATTCTTAAACAACTAAAAGAAAAAGGCGAACACAAACTGTTGGGACTTACCAATTGGAGTCACGAAACATTTCCTGTTGCATTGGAAAGATTTGACTTTTTGTCCTGGTTTGATGGCATTATAGTTTCGGGAACTGAAAAGATGAAAAAACCAGATCCCCGTATTTATCAGCTTGCGCTAGAAAGATATAATATTAAAGCAGAAAATGCGGTGTTTATCGATGATAAAAAAGAAAATATTGAGGCAGCCAAAAATGAAGGAATACATGGCATTTATTTCCGTTCTGCCATGAGACTAAAAAAAGAACTTGAAGATATTGATGTTTTATAGTTTTTTTTAATAAGCATTTAAAACCTATTTTTACAAAAAACTGCATGAACAAACTCCTTTATTACTTCATTTTTGTCATCATTACATCTTTTGGATATAGTCAAAACCGTTACACCATAACTGCTACCATTGTTGATGAAGCATCTAAAGACAAACTTCCGTTTGCTACTGTAACACTAAAAGACCTTGAATCGCAAACAATCATTGGCGGAGCCGTTTCAGATGAAAATGGTCATATCGTTGTTGAAAGTCCACGTTCAGCCACTCAAATACAGGTAGATTACGTTGGTTACGAAACTTTAGTTTTTAAAAAACAGAATCTATCGCGAAAAACTGCATTGGGAATGATTTCGCTTACGCCAAAAGAAAATCAATTGGCTGGAATTGACTTAGTGGGCAGAAGATCGGATGTAGAAATTAGACTTGACAAACGAGTATATAATGTAGGGCAAAATCTAAATGCTAAAGGGACAAATGTAGCCGATGTGTTGGATAATATTCCTTCGCTATCAGTTGATATTGATGGAAATTTAGAACTCCGCGGAAACACAAATGTGCGTATTCTTATTGATGGTAAGCCTTCTGGTTTGGTTGGGCTCAACGGCATTGATGCGCTTGCTGATTTACCTGCCGAATCTATTGAGCGTGTCGAAGTTATCACTGCTCCATCTGCACGCTATCAAGCAGAAGGAACTTCGGGGATTGTAAACATTATTTTGGCAAAAAATACCCTCAAGGGACTCAATGGTGTTTTTAACATTTCAGCGGGGAAATATGATAGCTATGGTGCAAATGCTAGCTTAAATTACAAAACAGGTAAGTTTAATTTCTTTACCAATTCTGGTTATCGAGATAATACGGATATTGGAGGTGCTTATCAAAACAACAGGTATGAAAATAACACCAGCTATGACCAATTTGTAGAAAGCAGAAGTTTTGACCGAAGAAGGCAGGGGACAAACATCAATCTAGGAGTTGATTTTAATCCAACCGAAAAAACAAAGTTTACGCTTTCGTATGTGCGAAACAACCGTGATGGCGACAATCAAACCATCAACAATCAAAACCATTTTTTATCATCCAGTCCTGTAACCAAATCTTTGCGTTCGGAAATTGAAGAGGATTTTGACCTGAACAGACAGCTTAGTTTATCTATTACCCACAAATTTAACGATCGCGGACATAAGCTTGATGTTATCATTCAGCGGGAGCGAAACATCGAAGATGAGTTTGCCGACCTCAAAACACAGCAGTTATTGCCTCAAAACATTCTCGGTCGATTAGAGGAAAACAATACTGAAGAGGAACAAAAACAGTTTTTAGCTCAGGTAGATTATGTATTCCCAATTGATAAAAATACTCAGCTTGAGGCTGGATACCGCACCACAAACGAAGATCAAAACACGGGGTTTGTTGTGCAACTAGAAGATACAAACAGCAACATGATTGTCGACGAAAACTTGACAAATTTCCTGGATTTTAATCAAGAAGTTCATGCATTATACACGCAGTTCGGTAAAAAATGGGGGAGCTTTTCATTACTTTCAGGTCTTAGGTATGAGCATACTTCGCTGACGGTAATTCAAAAAACTACCAACGAAAACACTGATAGTGCTTTCGGTGATTTTTTTCCAACATTAAATTTGGGAATCGAGCTTTCTGAAACAGCTAACATTACTATTGGTTACAACCGACGCATTTCTAGACCACGCTCTCGAAGCTTAAACCCATTCCAGTCGCGTTCTAGTGAAACAAGCTTCTTTCAAGGAAATCCATTTTTAAAACCAAGTTATAGCAATGGCTTTGATGTTGGATACTTAAAACAATTCAAGAAATTTACACTTAACGGTTCTGTTTATTTTAGAAGGACTGAAAAACCTGAGAATCGTGTTTCAATAGAGTCAGGAGATTTTGCTTCGGTAAACGGTGAACTAACTCCTGTAATTAAGCGCTTCCCAGTAAATCTTGGCCGCAAAGATCAGTTGGGAGTTGAAGCAAATAGCTTTATCCGCTGGTCACCAAAATGGCGAACAAACTTTAGCTTTAATTTATTTAAAAGTGTCGAAAAAGGCGAATATGACAACCTTAATTTTGACAATGAAAATGAAAGCTGGTCGGGAAATTTCAGAAACAACTTGACATTGTTTGGAAATCTTAACACTCAAATTAATCTATGGTTTCAAGGACCATCACAATCTGCATTTGGCAGCCGAAAAGCTTTTGGAGGAGTTAACCTTGGTATAAGTAAGGATTTATTTAATGAAAATGCAACGCTTAACATTAACTTTTCAGATGTGTTCAACACACAAATATACAAGTGGAATACATTTACAACTAATGTGGCTACGCGAGGAGAATATCAACGAAGAAAGCCAGTGTACAGACTTACATTTACTTACAGGTTTAGACAAGAAAAAGAACGCCAACGTAGAGAAGGTAGGGACTATGGAGGTGATGACGGCTTTGAACTATAAATTAGCTCTTTGACTTTTGGCGCTTTTCTTTAAGCCATTGCATCAGGTTACCAGTTAACCAAAAGGGGATAACAAATGTAATAAGGAAAATCATCAGCCAAAAACCAATGGTTAGGATGGTCAAAAAAGCAAGGAAGCCGAGATATTGATCAAATTCAATCATGGTCAAAGTTTTGACAAATGTACATATTGGTTCTTTACTTCACAACAAAAGAAGTGCTTCTACTTTTGTATTTTTGCACAAAACATCCACATGAAGTTTAGGAAAGAAAAAGACACCATGGGTGTTGTGAAAGTACCCGCTGACAAGTATTGGGGTGCTCAAACCGAGCGTTCAAGAAACAATTTTAAAATTGGTCCTGTGGGATCTATGCCTTTGGATATTGTTTACGGCTTTGCCGTACTTAAAAAAGCTGCTGCCTATACCAATGAAGAGCTAGGTGTTTTAAGTACTGAAAAACGCGACTTAATCGCGGAAGTATGTGATGAAATTGAAGCTGGAAAACTCAACGAACATTTTCCTTTAGTAGCTTGGCAAACAGGATCGGGTACCCAATCTAACATGAATGTTAATGAGGTTATTGCTAATAGAGCACACGTGATCCAAGGACATGTTTTGGGTGAAGGTGACCGTACCCTACTTCCAAACGACGACGTGAATAAATCGCAATCATCAAACGATACTTTCCCTACTGGCATGCATATTGCCATTTACAAAAAAATTGTTGAAGTGACACTTCCAGGTGTTTGCAAATTAAGAGACACACTTGCCAAAAAAGCTGCAGAATTTGATGACATTATCAAAATTGGTCGTACGCACTTTATGGACGCCACTCCTTTAAGCTTAGGACAAGAATTTTCGGGCTATGTAGCGCAACTAAACCAAGGAATTAAGGCATTAGAAAACACATTGCCACACTTATCACAATTGGCACTCGGTGGCACTGCTGTTGGAACTGGTATCAATACACCAAAGGGATATGCAAAAAAAGTTTGTGAGTATATTGCACAATTCACAGGTCTTCCCTTTGTGTCTGCCGAAAATAAGTTTGAAGCTCTTGCCGCTCACGATGCACTTGTGGAAACTCACGGTGCACTTCGTCAATTGGCCGTTTCATTATTTAAAATTGGAAATGATATTCGCATGATGGCCAGTGGCCCACGCTCTGGCATAGGCGAATTGATAATTCCAGCAAATGAACCAGGTAGCTCCATAATGCCGGGAAAAGTAAACCCAACGCAATGCGAAGCGCTCACTATGGTGTGTGCTCAGGTTATCGGTAACGACACTACGGTAGCATTTGCAGGTTCGCAAGGCCATTTTGAACTAAACGTGTATAAACCTGTAATGGCACTCAATGTGTTAGAATCTGCACAACTGATTGGAGATGCCTGTGTAAGCTTTGATTTAAACTGTGCGCAAGGCATAGTCCCAAACACAGAAAAGGTTGATGAATTACTCAAAAACTCCTTAATGCTGGTAACAGCACTAAATCCCAAAATCGGATATTACAAGGCCGCTGAAATTGCCAACTTGGCACATCAAAACAAGCTTACGCTTAAAGAAGCTGCATTACAAACTGGACATCTTACTGAAAAAGAGTTTGATGAGTGGGTAAATCCTGAAAATATGATTGGTCGTGACTAAAGGCTTTGTCATTATTCCGTTTGAAAAACGTCTGAAATCAAATTTTAAGAAACTTAACGAAGAGTGGCTTGAAAAATATTTTGTTGTTGAGCCGTACGACGCACAACTGCTCGAAAATTGCGAGGAAGAAATTATTGAAAAAGGAGGGCATATCTTTTTTGGTATGTTAGAAGGTTTGGTCATTGGTACTTACGCACTTCTTCCGCCTAAAAACAATGTTGTTGAACTTGGCAAAATGGCAATAACCGCAACTTATCAAGGAAAAGGATATGGTCAACAACTACTACATCATTCAGTCAAAACCGCCAAAGAAAATGGATATTCCGAAATGCTACTTTACTCAAACAGAAAATTGAAAAATTCCATTTATTTATACCGCAAATTTGGCTTTATTGAAGAGCCTATAAAGGATAGCCCATACGAGAGAGGAAATATCAAGATGAGGCTTCTACTGTAGGCGAACCAATTAATCGAGCAACATAATTTTTCCACTTATATTTTTTCGCATAAACCATAAATAAAATAGAATATATAACCAGCGGTCCAATTATATACATCAACACATTGGGTTCAGACACATCTAAAAAGAGCGAATCCGTTTGAAAAACCGTCCAGTCCGATGTTAAAAATAACGACAGAAAAAGGTTATTTCCTGCATGAAAACCTAATGCAAGCTCCAAGCCTTCGTCTATTAAAGAAACTGCACCAAGGAAAAATCCCGTTGCCATATAGGTAATCAAAATAATATCTCCAAGTTTATCAACTTCTGGATTAGCAAAGTGAAGCAAGCCAAACAAGGCGGAGGTTATCACAAAAGGGAAAATTCTTTTAGAAAAAATACGACCTAAACCTTGCATAAGATAGCCTCTAAAGAAAAGCTCTTCTGCGCTAGTTTGCAAAGGCACCATAAGCACACTTATTAATACTAACAAAACAAATGGACCTGGATTAAAATTCCATTTTAATGATTCTGGATTCATAAAATAACTTAGAGCTAACATCAAGACTAAAGTTATTACAACTGAAGCGAAACCGAAGCAGATTCGCTTCCAATCCACTTTAGGCCTAGAAGTTATAAACTCACGCAATGATAAGTTGTGTAGCGTTTTAACTATCAGCAGAATTGCACCAAAGGCAAGTGTAAAGGGTAAAAGAAGCAGAAACAGCGTCATGTTTGAAGGTAATACCTGCATTTGTTCTGCCATGCTAAGCTGAGAAGAATCAAGACCAACCTCACTTATGAGGGCAAAAGCGAATGGTAAATTACCAATCAAAATAATTATACCTAAAATAACCGTGCCAATGATATACAGCCAAAACGCATTGGTTTCTTTACGAACTTGTTCAATGTACATTTCTAATTTTTTTTGAAAAGAAAGAAATCTATTTTTATTTTGGAAGAGTGAGAGTAGTAAGTTTACAGGAGGAAATTAGCTTGTTATCATCATTGGTGATTTGTATAGACCATAGCTGCATAGTCTTACCCATGTGCGTAGCAACTGCTTTGGCATAAACATTTCCTGAACGAACGCCCCGCACGTGATTGGCAGAGACTTCTATACCACGAATC
Organism: Flavobacteriaceae bacterium UBA7446; assembly: GCA_002478685.1. Lineage (GTDB taxonomy): Bacteria > Bacteroidota > Bacteroidia > Flavobacteriales > Flavobacteriaceae > UBA7446. The sequence goes on along the minus strand of DLPY01000043.1, from coordinate 1,390 downwards.
ATGATATCATCAGCACCACGAAATATGGCACAAGCTGCACTACCAACAGTCTCGGCCAAACCAGCCGTAGCACCACCGTGTAATACGCCATCTAACTGCAATACTGCAGGCGTGACGGGCATTTTGGCAACAAGATAATCTTCACCTACTTCGATAAATTTAATATCAAGGGTATCTACAAACGTATTTGCACAACGTTCTTGTATTTTCGCTAAAATTACTTCTTGTTTCATAAAAAGAAGCGCCCCTATTTACGGGGCGCAGATATAATTATTTCACTTCTTCAAAATCAACATCTTCAACATCATCATCAGAAGGTGAGGATGCATCAGCAGCATCCGTTGGAGGCGCTTCGGCGCCGCCAGCTTCCTGCTGTGCTTTGTACATTTCTTCAGAAGCCTGTTTCCATGCTTCGTTTATGTTGTCAAGAGCAGGTTTGATGGCCTCCATATCTTTAGACTCATAAGCCTTTTTTAAAGCTTCAAGTGCAGTTTCAATTGGCGCTTTTTTCTCGTCAGAAAGCTTGTCTCCAAATTCTTTCAGTTGCTTTTCCGTTTGGAAAATCATCTGGTCGGCATTGTTTAAAACATCTGCTTCCTCTTTGGCTTTTTTATCAGCATCAGCGTTTGCTTCTGCTTCTTTGCGCATACGCTCAATTTCTTCTTCAGTAAGTCCAGAAGAGGCTTCAATACGAATGTCTTGAGACTTATTAGTTGCTTTATCAAGTGCCGTTACGTGAATCAATCCGTTGGCATCAATATCAAAAGTAACTTCGATTTGTGGAACACCTCTTTGTGCAGGAGGAATACCATCTAAATGAAAGCGACCAATGGTTTTATTGTCTGAGGCCATGGAACGCTCACCTTGCAATACGTGAATTTCAACAGAAGGCTGATTATCAGCAGCTGTTGAAAATACTTGAGATTTCTTGGTTGGGATCGTGGTATTTGACTCAATCAATTTTGTCATCACACCACCCATAGTTTCAATACCCAACGAAAGAGGGGTAACATCCAAAAGCAATACATCTTTCACATCACCGGTAAGAACACCTCCTTGAATGGCTGCTCCAATAGCAACAACTTCATCAGGATTTACTCCTTTAGAAGGCTTTTTTCCAAAGAATTTTTCTACTTCTTCTTGAATCACAGGAATACGTGTAGAGCCTCCTACTAAAATAACCTCGTCAATATCACCTGTAGAAAGGCCTGCATCATCAAGGGCGTTTTTCACTGGATTCATTGAACGTTTTACAAGCTCGTCGGCAAGTTGCTCAAATTTGGCACGTGTAAGCGTTTTTACCAAGTGTTTTGGTCCAGAAGCGGTAGCCGTAATATAAGGCAAATTAATTTCGGTTTGTGTTGAAGACGACAATTCAATCTTTGCTTTT
>DLPY01000040.1 GCA_002478685.1 Flavobacteriaceae bacterium UBA7446 | reverse complement strand
TCTAATGTTATACTTTCTCTAATTAGAAATTACATTCCTACTCGCGTTAGAATTGTTATAATGCTATCTGTGATTGCATCTCTTGTGTCAGTGGTAGATGAATTATTAAAAGCTTATTTATACGATATGAGTAAACAGCTTTCAGTTTTTGTTGGATTAATTATTACAAATTGTATCATTATGGGTCGTGCTGAGGCATTTGCTTTAAAACATGGACCATCTAAAGCTTTTTTGGATGGTTTGGGAAACAGCATGGGTTATGGATTAATAATTATTATTGTTTCTTTTTTTAGAGAGCTTTTTGGGGCAGGAACTATTACGCTTCCGGATGGTGGAGCAGGTTATGTTTTATGGAGAATTCCTGAATCGTGGTATGCAGCAGGATATGAAAATATTGGTTTGTTAGTTTTATCTCCTGGAGCATTTATTATTTTGGGTTTAGTAATATGGATTCAAAGGGAGTTTGCTGGTGTTGAGGAGGACGCATAATGACAGGTGTTGAACACTATCTAAGTATCTTTACTAAAGCAGTATTCATTGAAAATATCGTTTTAGCCTATTTTTTAGGTTTGTGTTCATTTTTAGCTATTTCAAAGAAGATTGACGCGTCTGTTGGAATCGGACTAGCTGTGATTGTTGTTCTTACAATTACTGCTCCTATTAACTGGTTTCTTTGGGAATTCTTACTTGATAAAGGTGCTCTTGTATGGATTAGTCAAGATTTTAAAGATACAGATTTAGGTTTTTTAAAATTAATAGTTTTCATATCTGTTATAGCTGCAATGGTTCAATTGGTCGAAATGTTTATGGAAAGATTCTCACAATCGTTGTATAATAGTCTTGGAAGTTTTCTTCCATTGATTGCTGTTAATTGTTCAATTTTAGGTGGATCATTATTTATGGTAGAAAGAGAATACACTATTTCAGAAACAGTCGTTTATGGTTTTGGTTCAGGTGTTGGTTTCTTCTTAGCAATTGTAGCTTTAGCATCAATCAGATATAGAATAAGGTATTCTAATATTCCTCCTAGGTTAAGAGGAGTGGGAATGGCTATGTTGTTAACTGGATTATTATCAATGGCCTTTATGGCATTTTCGGGGATCGATTTATAATGAGTGATATTTTATTAGGAGTAATTGTTTTTTCATCAGTAATACTTTTGTTAGTTATAATTCTTAATGTTTTAGGAGATATTCTTCTTCCACAAGGAGAAGTCACATTATTAATTAATGATGATGTAGATAAATCTATCAATTTTCAAACTGGAGGTACAGTCCTTTCGGCTTTAGCAGCACAAAACGTTTATTTGCCATCCGCTTGTGGAGGACAAGGAACTTGTGCGCAATGTAAATGCCAGGTCACCGAAGGTGGAGGAGATATTTTACCTACTGAAGAAGCATATATTTCGCGTTCAGACCAAAAAGATAATTGGAGATTAGGCTGTCAAGTAAAGATTAGAAATGATATGAAAATAAAAGTACCTGACGAAATATTCAGTATTAGAAAATGGGATGCTGTTGTTAAATCAAATGATAATGTAGCTACTTTTATTAAAGAATTAATTTTAGAACTACCAGAAGACGATCCAATCCAGTTTGAATCTGGTGGCTATATTCAAATTGATGTACCTGAATACAAAGGATTAGAATATAAAGATTTCGAAATTCAAGACTTGTATACTAGTGACTGGGATAAATTCGATATTTGGCAATATGTTGCAGAAAATAAAGAGCCAGTTTTCAGAGCTTATTCAATGGCAAATCATCCTGCAGAGGGTAACATGATTATGTTAAATATTAGAATTGCTAGTCCTCCACCAGATAACCCATCTGCACCTCCAGGAATAGCTTCTTCATATGTTTTTGATCTCAAAGAAGGAGATAAGGTAACTGTATCAGGACCTTACGGTGAATTCTTTATTAATCACTCCGAAGCAGAAATGCTTTACGTGGGTGGTGGAGCTGGAATGGCACCGATGCGTTCTCATTTGTATCATTTGTTCCGTACGCTCAAAACAGGGCGTAAAGTAACTTTTTGGTATGGTGGACGTTCTAAGCGTGAGTTGTTTTACACTGACCATTTCCGTGCATTAGAGCGCGACTTCCCGAATTTCAAATTCTACATTGCACTTTCTGAACCTTTAGAAGAAGACAATTGGAAGGTTAAAGATGGGCTTAATGGCGAAGGAGATGGTTTTGTTGGTTTTGTGCACCAAGTGGTTATTGACAACTACCTCAACGATCATGAAGCACCCGAAGATATTGAAGTATATTTCTGCGGACCACCACTGATGAACCAAGCTGTTGAAAAAATGGCAGAGGACTTTGGTGTACCCGACGAAAATGTTCGTTTCGACGACTTTGGCGGATAATACAAAAGAGGCTTCGGCCTCTTTTTTAGTTAACTTTACGTCATGAATTCGCTAACAGAAAAAGAACTGCATCAACTTGCTATGACCACCGTTGGCGAGTCTTTAGAAGCCGATGGGTATGAATTTTTGGCGGTAAATAGTGCTCCAAAAAAAGACCCGCAATTTGTGTGTACAAAAGATAAAACCCTTCACTTTGTGGTGGTGCGTCATGTTTGTTATCCTGACAACCCTAAAGTTTATGACACTAAACTAATGGATGAAGTAAAAGAATATGCTACCAAGTTTAAAGCAAAGACCTATTTTGCAGGCGTTGGCTTTGCTCATGCCACAGATTACAATAAACCACTTGACAAAAATGAACCCTATGCCATCAATTTTTCGGGACTTCAAGAAATTTAGATTTTTTGCTGTTGCTGCCATTTTTATGACTTGTCAGCCTGATAAAACCCTTCAGCGTGCACAAGGCGAAGCCCTTGGTACTACATATTCGATATTATATGCAGATATAAAGGCAAACGAGGCTGTTCTAGACTCCATTGATGCGGTTTTTTTACGTATAAATCAGTCCATGTCTACCTATTGGCCAAATTCCGTTATTTCAAAAATAAATAGGGGAGAAGCCACACAAATAGATACTGATTTTCATAACGTTTTTCAAACTGCTCAACAGGTGTGGCAACAGACCGATGGCTATTTTGACCCCACGGTGGGCGCATTGGTAAATGCATATGGTTTTGGGCCTGAAAAACCACTTGCAGTAATCGATGATAAGGCTATGGATAGTTTGTTAAATATTACAGGATTTCATCGCGTTTCTCTATTTCAAAATGGAACGATTAGTAAGGAAAATAAAAACATTTATGTTGATTTTAATGCTATTGCCAAAGGCTATGCCGTTGATGCACTTGCCAAAATGTTTAAGTCTTTAGGTTATGAAAATTATTTGGTAGAAGTGGGAGGAGAGTTATTTGCTGCAGGTATAAATCCGGTAAAGTCTAAACCCTGGCGTGTGGCCATTGATCATCCAAAACAAGACAAATACCGCACTTTTATTGCCACATTTTCATTGAAAAACCAAGGTATGGCCTCATCAGGTAATTATCGAAAATTTAGAACGGATGTTTCAGGTAAACGCTATGTTCATACCGTAAATCCAAAAACAGGGAAAACCGTGCAAAGCAACGTGTTGAGCACATCGGTTTTGGCGCCTTCCACAATGTTGGCTGATGCCTACGCAACAGCTCTTATGGCCATGCCACACAAGCAAGGCGAAACATTGATTGAAAATCTCACAGATATTGAAGCCATGTGGGTTTTGGCGGCAAAAGATTCGGTGCGTGTGGTGGCTACAAAAGGCTTTGTTTTTGAGCGTCAATAGGTCGTTTGCACAATGGTATGTATTCGTTTTTAACTATCACATAACGGTTACATTCTTTTTCGGTAAGTGTTTTCCCATATTGCAGCGCATTCACTTCAAAACCAATTTTGCTGAGTTTATCAAAATAGTCTAACCCGTACACCCGCACGTGATCGTATTGTCCAAAAATTTTAGTTCGTTCCGCTTTGTCCGTGATGCTATTGTCTTCAAAAGTGGTGTTGCGTTTTGGGTCAAGAGGAACTTGTAGTAATGCCTTGCCACCGGGTTTTAGTACTCGAAACAATTCTTGCATAGCCTTTTGGTCGTTGGGAATATGCTCTAGAACATGATTGCATAAAATCCAATCAAATGAGGCATCGGCAAAAGGCAAATCGCATATATCCGCTTTGATATCGGCGAGTGGCGATTCCAAATCACAGCTTATATAATCTAAATGCGGTAGCTTTTTTAATCTGGAAATAAAGGCTTTTTCAGGTGCCATATGCAGCACCTTAGATGGGAATTCAAAAAAATCGGTTTCGTTTTTAAGATACAACCAAATCAGGCGATGACGTTCCAATGAGAGTGTTCCGGGGCTAAGGACATTTGGACGAATTTTAACGTATCCATAGGGTAAAAACTTTCGATAGGATTTGTCATTAATAGGATCGGTAAAGGCGTTTCCCCTATACCACACATCAATAGTGGGCAACAACACATTTGCCAACCGTTGTAGTACAGTTCTAGGGAAAAGTCCGAGGATTAGCTTTGCAAAAGCTTTCATACGCTTAACGGAGCGGCTCTAAACGCATCTTCTTCGTCGGAAAAGATGCCCAACGCATCGTAAATATATTTGAATGTAGACAGCAATTCAGGCTTTCCATCCACAATGGCAACATTGTGTTCAAAATGTGCGCTTGATGCACCGTCTGCAGTGACTATTGTCCAGCCGTCTTTTAATTGCTTTATACGGTGTGTTCCTTGATTAATCATGGGTTCAATGGCGACTACCATACCTTCTAAAAAACTTTTCCCCCTGCCACGCTTGCCGTAATTGGGCATTTCGGGTTTTTCGTGCATGCTAGTTCCCAATCCGTGCCCGACTAACTCGCGCACCACGCCATAGCCAAATTGCTCTACATACTGTTGAATGACAAAGCCCACATCACCTACTCGGTTTCCCACACGAAAGGCTTCAATGCCTTTGTATAGCGATGCTTTTGTTCGGTCAAGAAGTTTTTTGGTTTCCACATCAATTTCACCTACTTCAAAAGTATAGGCGTGGTCGCCGTAATAGCCGTTTTGGAGTACGCCACAGTCAATGGAAAGTATATCGCCTTCTTGCAGCGGTGTGTTGTTTGGAATGCCATGAACTACTTGCTCGTTCGGACTTATACACAGCGTATTCGGAAAATCATAAAGCCCCAAAAATCCAGGAATAGCACCATGGTCTCGAATAAAAGTTTCCGCTTTTTTGTCCAGTTCTAGTGTTGTCACACCAGGTTTTATTTCCGATGCCAACATTCCAAGGGTTTTGGACACCAGCAGTGCACTTTTGCGTATTAGTTCTATTTCCTCGGCTGTTTTTTGTAACGACATCACTCCTCGTATGTGTGTTTATAGGCTTCCCCGCCAAGAATAGCCAGCATATCATCTTCTAAAAAATCTATAGGAGATTCTACTATACGGTTAATTTCCTCGCCGTTTTTGTAGAAAATAAAGGTCGGCACATAGGTGATTTTATTTTTGGCAGCACTCCCCGAAGGTGTTTTCTTTTCCTTGTCAACAGCAATAATAGATAACTTTCCATTAAAATTAATAGCATCTAAAATCCGAAAAAAAGCAGGTACTTGCATTTGACTATCTGAACACCAAACACCCATATACACCTTAATCTCAACATCTTGCAACAAAACTTTAAGTTGGTCTGTTGTTTTGGCAAAAGGCTTGTAGTTTTCGTATTCAGTGGTAAACCATTCGTTGTGTGGAGGTTGTTTTAATTGATTTAATTCAATAGGACCTAATAGTTTTTGGGGTGTAGAACAACCACAGATAATTACAAAAAGAAAAGCAACTAACCATTTCATTGAGCATATTTTAGAAAGCTAAAGTAATGATTTTGCTGTCATAGCAGCGGGCTGCTCAATTCCCATAAGGTCTAGTACGGTGGGCGCAATATCGCAAAGCGCACCTTCGTTGATGCTTTTTGCATTTTCATCAATCAAATATATGGGCACCAAATTGGTGGTATGCGCGGTGTTTGGACTGCTGTCTAGATTAATCATGGTATCGCAGTTTCCATGATCTGCAATGATAATAACGGAGTAATTACCTTCTTTGGCTGCGACTACCACATCTGCTGTGCAAGTATCCACGGTTTCACAGGCTTTTATGGCGGCTGCCATATCACCGGTATGACCAACCATGTCAGGATTCGCAAAATTTAAGCACACAAAATCGGCTGCTTTTGCTTTGAGTTTTGGCACAATGGCATCCCGAATGTCGTATGCGCTCATTTCAGGTTGCAAGTCGTAGGTGGCTACTTTTGGCGACGGGCATAAGATGCGTTCTTCGCCTTTAAAAGGCGCTTCTCGTCCGCCGTTAAAGAAAAAGGTTACGTGCGGATATTTTTCGGTTTCGGCTATGCGGATTTGTGTTTTTCCAGCATTGGCAAGGACCTCACCAAGTGTTTGTTGAATGTTTTCTTTGTCATACACCACATGCACGTTTTGAAACGATTCGTCATAGTTTGTCAGCGTTACATAGTGCAACAAAAGTGGCTCCATGTTTTGCGCTGGAAATGGCATTTGGCTTAAGGCTTGTGTGAGTTGGCGCCCACGGTCGGTGCGGAAATTAAAGAAAATAACCACATCACCTTCTTTGATACGACTATCGGCAACATCCCCGTTTTCGGGAAGGACAATCGGCTCAATAAATTCATCTGTAGTACCTGCATCATAATTGGCCTGCATGGCTTGAGCAAGGTTTTCGGTTTGTGTGCCGGTACCACTCACCAAGAGATCATATGCTTTTTTTACGCGCTCCCAGCGTTGGTCTCTGTCCATGGCAAAATAGCGTCCCACCACGCTTGCCAAATGTGCATTGGTCGATGCACACATCTCTTGTACTTTGGTCAAAAACCCTAATCCCGATTTGGGATCTACATCACGTCCGTCCGTAAACGCATGTATATAGCTTTTGGGTACTTGTGCCTCATGAGCAGCTTTTAGCAATCCTTCTATGTGGTTGACGTGCGCGTGTACGCCACCATCAGAAACCAATCCTAAAAAGTGAACGGCTTTGTTGTTTGCTTTAGCATAAGCAAAGGCATCTTTAAGCACGGCTTCATCTTTCAGTGTGTTTTGTTCTACCGCCATATTGATTTTTGCCAAATCTTGATAAACTACCCTGCCGGCACCTAAGTTTACGTGTCCTACTTCGCTGTTTCCCATTTGTCCTTCGGGTAGGCCTACGTGCATGCCATCTGTATGGAGCACATTATGGACTGCATTTTTAGAAAGGCTGTCCATAAAAGGGGTTTGCGCTTGGGCTACTGCCGAAACTGATGGGTCAGGGGAGATGCCCCAACCGTCTAAAATTATTAAAAGAACACGTTTGCTCATAGGGCCAAATTGTGGTGCAAAGATACTGGAAACTACGAACCTTTAAAGGGTTTTACATGAATAGATGTATTGATACGGCTACTTTTTTGCTCTAAAATAGGCTTCCAAATAATTAGCAGTATTGAGGTATTCTTTTTGTAGGTTGCGTAAAAAGGCAAGGTTGGCATTTTGTTCTTCGTAATCAGGCATAAGGGCATCTTGTCCGTTTAAGTCGGTTAGTGTGATGATGATAAACCATTTTTTGATCGAGCAGCTCAAGGCAGGTATTCACCAGCATCAACAATTAAACCTGCTATTGGTTTATTCGGAATTGATAAAGATATTTTAGATTGGGAATATACTATTCAGGACCCTGGATTTTTTATATTACCTGAAGATGGAAGAATCTATAGAGGATGGAAAAAAGGTGGCCATGGTGAAATTAATCTTAAAGATGCAATTATAGAAAGCTCAAATACTTTCTTCTTTTCACTTGCCTATCAAACAGAAATAGAAGAGTTAAGAGCGCACTTGTCGAATTTTGGATTTGGTAAAAATGTTTGTGATGATTGCTTTATGCCAGATAATGGACTGCTTCCAAGTCCACGATGGAAAATGAATACACACAATTTTGGTTGGTTTAAAGGTGACACTGTAAATATGGGAGTTGGTCAAGGCTATCTTAGTGCAACCCCGATTCAGCTAGCATATTATGCAAATATAGTTGCACAAAAAGGCCTGATTAAAAATCTTTCATTTATCAAAGATAATAATGAGCCACATGCTGATATTTTATTGCAGAATATTTCAGATGCTGATTGGAAGAGAATGCATGAAAGCATGATTGGGGTTATTGAAAACCCAAAAGGCACTGCAAAAAGATTAAAAAATCTTAAAACTTATTCAATAGGTGCTAAATCTGGAACAGTAGAGCTTGTTAGTCTTGATAGCAAGGAGGAGTACAAAATAGTCAGACAGGAAGAAGGCAAAAGAGATCATGCAATAATTATTGCTTTTGGACCAATGCCAAATCC
>DLPY01000030.1:5179-5331 GCA_002478685.1 Flavobacteriaceae bacterium UBA7446 | reverse complement strand
TTTTTTCAAAATTATAAAACTTATTCTCAAGGATATGCATCATTCGTGTAATTTTGTTGTGTGGGCATCAAAGTTTACTTTCTAGGCACAGGGACTTCACAAGGAATTCCTATAATCGGCAACGATCATCCCGTATGCCTGAGCGACAATCC
>DLPY01000030.1:4676-4886 GCA_002478685.1 Flavobacteriaceae bacterium UBA7446 | reverse complement strand
AAAGATAAGCGTTTGCGATCGTCAGTTTGGGTACAATGGGATAATGTAGATTTTGTAATTGACTGCGGTCCAGATTTTAGACAACAGATGCTTTCAAGTGGCTGCCCCAAAATTGATGCATTGCTCTTTACCCACGAACATGCAGACCATACCGCTGGCTTAGATGACATCAGACCTTATGTTTTTAAACAGGGCGCCCTACCTGTTTAC
>DLPY01000030.1:0-4401 GCA_002478685.1 Flavobacteriaceae bacterium UBA7446 | reverse complement strand
TATGTTTTTAAACAGGGGGCCCTACCTGTTTACGGTTTAGCTCGAGTTATGGAAAATCTTAGCATGCGTTTTGGTTATATTTTTAATGATGAAAACAAATATCCTGGATCACCATCTGTAAAACCTACTGTTATTGAGTCAGTTGAACCTTTTTTGTGTGCTACAAAGACCGCTATACCCATAAAGGTTTCACACTATGGTTTGGAGGTTGTAGGGTATCGTTTTGGGACCTTCGCTTATATAACAGATATGTTTTCTATTGAACCCGAAGAAGAATCAAAGCTCGATAATTTGGACGTATTGGTAGTTAATGCATTACGCATCGATCCACATCCATCACATTTGCATCTTGATGCTGCTATTGTATTTGCGCAGCGCATGGGGGCAAAACGAACTTTTTTCACCCATATTAGCCACAAACTTGGTTTTCATAATCAAGTAGAATCTGCCCTTCCAGAGGGAATTCATTTGGCGTATGACAATCTCATTATTACCATTTAAAATGAAGCGAAAAATACTTTTTTACTTACTAATATTTTCTGTTCTTATAAATTTGTATTTGATTTCAGACTACGGTAATCGACTTAAATATGCCCAATCTAAATTAGACAAGCAATCAGAGAAAATATCGTACCTAAAGGATTCGATTGAAGTGCTACATCAGCTTAAAGCTGTGCCTGCAGCCACTGAATAATTGTGGTTAAATTGTCTTGATTTATGCCATGTCCTTGCGAATAGGAATGAAATTCTGGCGAAAACCCGTATTTTTTTAACACCTCTACAGATTGTTCTGCCCATGTAAAGGGCACTACCATATCAGCTGTACCATGCGAAACGTAAATTGAAGCAATGGATTTATTAGTTACTTCCACCACTTTAGGGTCAATGTAGCCGCTTAGTGCAGCGATGCCTTTTGTGTTATTTGTGGAAAGCCCTACGTTGTAACTTAACATAGCGCCTTGACTAAAACCCATCAAATAAATCCTTTTTGTATCAAAAGCGTGTTTGCTAGCATAAAACACTAAGAAATCTTTTACATATTTAGTAGCCTTTCCGACTTCTTCGGGTGAAGTCCAGCGTTCCATGCTGTCCGCAAAATGAATGGGAAACCATGCATAACTTTCTTCAGTCATTTTAAGGGGCGCTTGTAAGGAAACAACATGAAAGCTATCAGGTATATAAGCTGTGAAAGAAAACAAATCCGCTTCATTACTACCGTATCCATGAAGTAAGAGAAGCAGAGGAGCATTGGGAATTGCTGCCTTGCGCATTAGGAAAACATATGACATATTAGATGTTGAAAATATGTGAGATTCCTTTAGCTACAACCCCATAGACTTTTCCAGGAAGACTTTGCCCAATAAAAATGCTGTTCTTGGATGCAGATAATAACGATGCTTTGGTCACTTCTTTCGCGCCAGTTGGGCCAAACAACGTTAGATCTGCTGTTGCATCAAGTTCAATTGTGTGTTCAGGAATGCCAAAACGATCTTTTCCTCGTGTAAGAATTTCAATGGTTTCCTCGATAGAAAACAGCGATAATAAACAGCCAAAGCTATGTTCTAATCCTATTGAGCCAAAATGTGCTCTGTCGAGCTCTACATTTTTGAGTTCGCTGTTAAGCGGTTGATGGTCGCTAGTTGCCATGTCTATCACTCCGTCTAAAAGTGCTTTTTTTAGTGCTTTTTGATCCAATTCCCCACGTAGAGGAGGTAATAATTTTGCGTTAGCGTTAAAGCCTTGCAAGGCTTCATCTGTAAAAAATAAGTTATGAATTGCTACACTGCAGCTTACATCTCGTTTTGATCTTTTAGCAGCCTTAATGAGGGCAATTGATGCAGCAGTTGAGAGTGTAGGAAAATGTAATTTTCCTTTTGTGTATTCCAATATCGCAAGGTCACGCTCTATCTGCATGCTTTCGGCTATGCTCGGAATGCCATTAAGTCCCAGCGCAGTACTTACAGCTCCTTCGTGCATAACACCGTTGTTGGCTATATCTTTATTGTATGGGAATGATTCAATAATTCCATCAAAATCAGTAGCATACTGAAGTGACAATTTAAGTGTATTGGCATTTTTGAGTGGGTTTTTATGATTGCTAAAGCTGACAGTTCCAGCCTCATGGAGTTCACGAAGGGGTGCCAGTTTGTCCTCACTTTGAGCAGATGTGATACATGCTTTTGGATGTATATTTACAATGCTTCCATTTGCTTGTTCCATCAAAAAAGCAATGTCTGCTCTGCTATCAGGCTTTGGTTGAGTATTAGTGTTGTATGCAATGTGAGTAAACCCACTTTTTGCAGCAACCTCAAGTCCATGTGCTAAGGTTTCACGTTCTTCAAAACCAGGCTCTCCAAACGATACACTGCTGTCAAACCACCCTTGTGACACATATAAATCATCTCTGGAAATTTCAGTTGCTTTGGGATAGGAAAGGTTTTTGGCAATTGCCTTTATGACTCCGTTTTCAATATAAATATCTTTTTGGGTGTTGTGATGCGGGCTGGTAGCATCTAAGATTTTTGCAGCTTTAAGTAAGATTTTCATTTGCTAAACCGCTAAGTCAATTGTTATGCAAAGATAGAAAATCCCTGAACACGAATTAAAATCCTTCAAAAACTCCCAAGCCAAATAAGGCAAAATCGTATTTCACAGGGTCGTTTGGGTCTAATTTTCTGAGCGTTGCATCTAATTCTTTAACGGCTGCTAAGTCGTTTTGTTTCCGCTTTAGCAAACCTAATGCACGTGCCACATTTCCAGAATGAACATCTAACGGACACGATAAGATTCGAGGTGAAATGTTATTCCAAATTCCCAAATCCACACCTACATTGTCATTACGTACCATCCAACGTAAAAACATGTGCATGCGTTTTGCAGCTGATTTTTTAGCAGGATTTGCGACGTGTTTTACGGTTCGTTTTGGATGTGGAACAGCAAAAAAGAGGTTGTGAAAATCCGTTAATGCTTTGTGCATGTGTGAAACGTTGTCATTGAGGATGAATAGCTGTTCAAGACTTCCAACTTCAGTGTAAAGCTGTTGCAATCGCTGGGCGAAGTATTTTACATCTACTTCCTGAAAAGTTCGGTGAACAAACCCATTAAATACATCCAAATCTGTTTTAGTGTGATTTATGATAAAATCATACGGGGCGTTGTCCATGCGTTGCATAAGCGCAGTTGCATTAGTCAGTATGCTTTTTCGATTGCCCCAAGCAATGGAGGCTGCAAAGAACCCTGCGATTTCAATATCTTGTTTTAATGAAAAATCGTGTGGCACAGCTATTGGATCTGTTTGAATAAACGATGGGTTATTGTATAATGCTACCTTCTCGTCTAAAAAGGATTTGAGCTCTTCTTTATTTAATTCCATTGTCCATCCACAAGTGTTAGCATGCAGTCCGCTCTGGCTGCAAGAGATTTGTTGTGGGTTACTAAAACTATGCTAATAGAAAAGGTATCACGAAGCTTAAAGAATAAATCGTGTAGCTTTTCAGCAGATGCAGAATCTAAGTTTCCGCTTGGCTCATCGGCAAGCAGTAAACTTGGTTTGTTGATAAGCGCACGGGCTACAGCAATCCGTTGTTGTTCACCTCCAGAGAGTTCTGAGGGTTTGTGCTGCGCCCTGTTTGTGAGTTCAAAAAAATCTAGAAGTTCTATAGCACGTTTTTCAGCTTCTTTTTTTGATGTTCCTTTTATAAATGCAGGCAAGCAAATGTTTTCTATTGCAGTAAATTCTGGTAGCAATTGGTGAAATTGAAACACAAACCCCAACGATTCATTACGGAAGGTAGACAATGCGCCATCTGAAAGAAAGTTCACGTTTTTACCACCAATAATAAGCTCTGTATCAGCGTTGTCATCTGGTCGTTCCAAGGTTCCCAAAATATGGAGTAGAGTTGTCTTTCCTGCTCCAGACGGTCCAACAATGGATATAATTTCTGAGGGTGCTAACGAGAACGATACGGCTTTTAACACTTTTGTTGTGCCATATGTCTTTGAAATATGCTTGGCTTGAATCATCTTATGCAAAGTAATCAAATTTGATTTTTAAATGCATTACAAAGTTTTGTTAATTGGATAACAAACTCTTTTTGTTTAAATTTACTTAGAAACAAATAAAAAAGTATTTTGTTAGCCACTTTTGCTGGAGGTTGTTTTTGGTGTACAGAAACCTTATTTTCTCGTCTTGATGGTGTGATAGATGTAATTCCTGGATATACAGGTGGGCATATTAAAAATCCAGCCTACAGGGAAGTATGCACAGGAAGTACAGGTCACGCTGAATGCGTACAAATTACATTCGATCCACTACAAATTTCGTTCCAAATCTTATTGGAAATTTTCTTCGATACACATGATCCAACAACCTTAAACCGTCAGGGTGCAGATGTTGGGACA
>DLPY01000022.1 GCA_002478685.1 Flavobacteriaceae bacterium UBA7446 | reverse complement strand
AACGTGACTCCGTAAAATCTTCTCTTAAACTTGTAAAGTCCTTAGATTTCTTGTAGATATTGTACGTAGTTTCATCAACCTCTGACTCCTCTCCTGTTGCGACTTCAGTGGCAAAGAATTTTTTGGTGATTCCAGTGTAATTTTTTTCCTTAAGGGTCATATAATAGCCTAATGCATTTTCATAATCGCCAGCATTTACCGCGCTAGAAGCGGCATAATATAAATACTCTAAATTATCGGCTTTATCTAAACTGTAAGCCAAATAGAGCAATTTAGAAGCATCCGCATATTTCTCTTTACCATTCAACTCAACAGCACTGTTTATCAAATCACTTGTCAATTGATTACTTGCACCATCGATAAGAGAAGTAAACTTTTTAAGATTTGCACCTTGCTCTATAGATTTGGCATTTTCATAGGCTGATATCGCCTCATCGTAAGACTTAGTTCCTTGATTTGAAACCCCAAGTAAATAGTAATAGTGAGAGGAATATTTCGCCTCAGCATTTTCAATAAGAGGCTTTATTGATTCTAAAGATGTTAATGCTTGTTCATATGAAGCGGCATCAACAAGTTTTTGGGCAGCTTTAAGCTCTTTTTTTTGCGCCACAGCAGAAAAAGTTACCAAAATAGTAAGGGTTAGGGAATAGTACGTTTTCATAAAATGAGAGTAATTAATTAATCGTTATCTTCAATTGTCACATCAATATCGTCGACTTCTTGAATTTCCTCATCATCGTTCATCACCTTCGCAACGGCAGCAATGGAGTCATCCTCTTTTAAATTTATAAGACGAACACCTTGCGTAGCACGTCCCATTACACGAAGTGACTCAACACCAAGCCTTATGGCAATACCAGAACGATTGATGATCATCAAGTCATCTCCATCTGATACATTTTTTATGGCAACTAAATTACCTGTTTTTTCGGTTAACGCAAGTGTTTTTACGCCTTTTCCACCACGATTGGTAATGCGGTAGTGATCAATTTTCGACCGTTTGCCATAGCCGTTTTCGGAAACAACCAAAATATCGGAATCCAAATCGTTTACAGCAACCATTCCAATCACTTCATCCTGAGCATCTTGTAATGAAATTCCACGAACACCCGAGGCATTTCTCCCCATTGGTCGGGTTTTACTTTCTTCAAATCGAATAGCTTTTCCAGATTTTACTGCCAAAACCACCTGAGAAGCACCCGTGGTAAGTTTTGCTTCCAAAAGTTCGTCACCCTCACGCACTGTTATAGCATTAATACCATTTGCTCTGGGGCGTGAATATTGTTCTAGTGATGTCTTTTTAACCTGTCCCTTTATGGTAGCCATTACCACATAGCGACTATTAATGTATTCTCCGTCCTTGAGGTCTTGCGTACAAATAAACGCCTTTACTTTATCGTCTTGCTCAATGTTGATAAGGTTTTGGATTGCACGCCCTTTTGAGGTTCTACTTCCCTCTGGTATTTCGAAAACACGTAGCCAAAAACATTTACCTTTTTGGGTAAAAAACAGCATGTATTGGTGATTGGTGCCCACAAACAAATGTTCAAGAAAATCTTCACTTCGAGTAGTTGAGGCTTTTTGTCCTACACCTCCCCTATTTTGAGTGCGATACTCTGCAAGTGGGGTGCGCTTAATGTAACCCGCATGAGAAATGGTAATTACCACTTTTTCGTTAGAAATCATATCCTCTACTCTGAAGCTACCCCCTGCATACTCTATGGTAGATCGACGTTCGTCACCATATTTTTCTTTTACCTCTAAAAGTTCGTCTTTGATGATACTCATACGACGATCCTTTTTATCCAGAATGTCTTTTAAATCCTCAATGGTTTTCATAAGCTCATCGTATTCAGAGCGCAATTTGTCTTGCTCCAAACCTGTTAATTGACGTAAACGCATCTCCACAATAGCCTTTGCCTGAATTTCGGAAAGGTCAAATGTGGCAACAAGTTTTTGTCGCGCTTCATCTGCATTTGCCGATGCTTTTATAAGAGCAATCACTTCATCAATATTGTCTGATGCTATGATTAATCCTTGTAAAATATGTGCGCGCTCCTCTGCTTTTTTAAGCAAGTATTGTGTGCGTCTAATCACTACTTCATGACGATGCTCCACAAAATGATGAATCATATCTTTAAGATTCAACATTTGTGGACGACCTTTAACCAAGGCAATGTTATTCACACTAAACGATGATTGCAACGCCGTGTATTTAAACAACATATTAAGGACAATGTTTGGAATAGCATCGCGCTTTAGTATGTATACGATGCGCATTCCTTTTCGGTCAGACTCATCACGGATATTCGAAATTCCTTCAATTTTTTTGTCATTTACCATTTCAGCGGTTTTCTTAATCATTTCCGCTTTATTGACCTGGTATGGAATTTCAGTTACAATAATGCATTCCCGACCATTGACTTCTTCAATTTCGGCTTTTGCACGCACCACCACACGTCCACGACCGGTATGAAAGGCTTCTTTAACTCCTTCGTAACCATAAATTACACCGCCTGTTGGAAAATCAGGAGCTTTAATGTGCTCCATCAAACCATCTACATCAATGTCTGAATTTTCAATATATGCAACTGTGCCATCTACTACCTCAGTAAGATTATGTGGAGGCATATTTGTAGCCATACCAACAGCAATTCCAGATGCACCATTTATGAGCAAATTTGGTACTCGAGTGGGAAGAACGGTGGGTTCTTTTAGTGTGTCATCAAAGTTAAGCTGATGGTCAACTGTGTCTTTTTCGATATCTGCCATCATGTCTTCGGATATTTTTTGAAGACGCGCCTCAGTGTAACGCATGGCAGCAGGGCTATCCCCATCAACCGAACCAAAGTTACCCTGTCCGTCAACCATCATGTAGCGCAAACTCCAAGATTGTGCCATACGAACCATAGTATCATAAACCGACGTGTCACCATGCGGGTGGTACTTACCCAAAACCTCTCCAACAATACGCGCAGATTTTTTGTAGGAAGAGTTTGCTTTAACGCCCAATTCGTGCATGCCAAACAATACGCGGCGGTGCACTGGTTTAAGCCCATCTCTGACATCTGGCAGAGCACGTGACACAATGACCGACATAGAATAGTCGATATATGCCGACTTCATTTCATCTTCAATGTTGATTGGGATCAACTTATCTTCTGTTGCCATTCGAATGATGTATTTAGCGTTTTGACAGTATTGCTAAAATAGTCATTCAACGAATGGATAATTACAATTTTTAAGCCGTTTTTCTTATGACTTATTAACATTATGAATAAAAAATACTAGAGAAAATTTTGTTCAAAATTATTTGTAATTCTTTGATTTTTTTTGTCTATTCGTTATGTGCCTTTGCATTATTGGTTCAATTTTTGACCAATAAAAAAGAAAAGCCTATGGACGATAATTTTTCACCCCGCGTTAAAGACGTCATTACGTATAGTAAAGAAGAGGCATTGCGCCTTGGACATGACTTTATAGGTACTGAGCATCTGATGCTTGGTCTATTGCGTGATGGAAATGGAAAAGCCATTTCTATTCTTAATGCATTGGAAATTGATTTGGATTATTTGCGCCGCAAAATTGAAATTTTAACGCCCGCTAATCCAACTAACTCACCAGAACCACAGCACAAAACGAATTTACATCTTACGCGACAAGCCGAACGCGCTCTAAAAACCACATTTTTAGAAGCAAAATTGTTTCAAAGTCGCTCCATCAATACGGCGCATTTATTGTTATGTATTCTTCGAAATGAAAACGACCCAACGACAAAAGTTTTGCACAAGCTTCAAGTGGATTACGAAACCGTTAAAGATCAGTTCAAATACATGTCTGTTGATACCGATGATGATTTTATAGACATGCCATCTGCAGATGCCTTCCCGGAAGATCCAGCGGAAGAAGAAGAAAGCAGAGGCCAGTCCTCATCGTACGCTACATCATCTGAAGATAAAAAGGGTAAAAAATCGAGCACACCCGTTTTAGATAATTTTGGCAGAGATCTCACTAAAATTGCTATTGAAGGAAATATGGACCCTGTGATTGGTAGAGAAAAAGAAATTGAGCGTGTCTCGCAAATTTTGAGTCGAAGAAAGAAAAATAATCCGCTACTTATTGGTGAGCCTGGTGTGGGTAAGTCTGCTATTGCAGAAGGCTTAG
Source organism: Flavobacteriaceae bacterium UBA7446 (assembly GCA_002478685.1). GTDB lineage: Bacteria > Bacteroidota > Bacteroidia > Flavobacteriales > Flavobacteriaceae > UBA7446. The sequence continues at coordinate 188 of DLPY01000022.1, read as the reverse complement.
CACTTCGAATTATTCAGAAGAAAGTATCTCGGGTGCTCTACAACAAACGTGTTGTTACCTTAGACCTAGCTTCGCTTGTTGCTGGAACAAAATACCGAGGACAGTTTGAAGAACGTATGAAAGCCGTGATGAACGAGCTTGAAAAAAACAGTAACATTATTTTGTTTATTGATGAAATCCATACTATT
>DLPY01000017.1 GCA_002478685.1 Flavobacteriaceae bacterium UBA7446 | reverse complement strand
GAAGGCCTTGAACCAATGTTAGTTTTGGCATAGTATTGCAACGTACTCATATGCTCCAAATAGGGTAAAAACTTTGGGTGTGCTTTAAAATCTTTATAGGTCTCGTAACTGATTTCTGCCAACTTAGTCATTGTAGCTCTGTCCTCTTCATCTAAGTCAATGGTTTTATCTGAAAACAATCGGTTAGAAATACCTGAACTGAGAAGTTGCTCTAAATTATATCGGCACGAATCAAAGGTTCCAAAGTTGGAGCTAATGGTTTGACCCTGAACGGTTAATTGGATTTCATCAGCCTCAACACTTGAGCCCATAGAGGCATAAAACTGGTGCGTATTTCCGCCACCTCGTGCTGGAGGTCCACCACGCCCGTCAAAGAAGGCTACTTTAATACCATGCTTACGCGAAATAGCAGTAAGCTCTTCTTTGGCTTTAAAAATACTCCAGTTTGCCATCAAATACCCTCCGTCTTTGGTACCGTCAGAGAATCCAAGCATAATGGTTTGTTTGTTTCCACGATTAGTCAAATGTTCTCTGTAAACAGGATTTGAATACACCTTATCCATTACCTCTAAAGCAATTTTTAAATCTGGAATGGTTTCAAACAATGGGACTACGTCGACCGAAGGAGTCTCCCAATCGCTAAGACGAATCATGGCAAAAACTTCAAATATATTTTGCGCGGTTTGGTTGTTACTAATGATGTATCTATTACTTCCCGCCTCGCCATTTGTTTGCTGAATTTCTTTCATCGCACGAATAGAACCTAACGCCTTCTGAACGGTTTCATCTTCAAAGGAATCAGGGTTAACATCTCCTGTTAAAGAGGTCAAAAAACTAATACGTTCCGCTTCAGAAGCATTTTTGTAATCAAAAGATGCATCCGTGACACCGGTTTTATTGGTTTGTTCTAGTAAGGTCAAAAACGCATCGTGATGCACTCTTGAATCTTGACGAATGTCAAGACTTGCAAAATGATATCCAAATACGTTTATTTTGGCAATAAAATCGCGTAATTCATTACTAAAAAGTCCGTGATAATCTTCCTCAACTTTTATCAGAATGGTATTTAATTCATCCTTTAACTCGGTCAATGAAATTTCAGGTGCTTTTTCAAGTCTGAAAATACTGTTATATAATTTTTTTTCTACGTCTAACACGGCTTCTTCAACTCCAGCAAATGTCAACCTTCTACGAAGTTTACGAATATCACGGTAATAATTGCGAATCACGCTACTACGAAGAAGCTGCGCTGTTTTTCGTGTAATTTCTGTGGTAACAAAAGGGTTTCCATCACGATCTCCACCGGGCCAAAATCCAAGTTTTACCGTTTCGCTAGACAAAGTTTCATCTTGAAAAATATGGCGCTGAACATAGGCTTGAATCTCACCAATGGCAGGATAAAAAACATTGCTTAAATACCAAATTAGACTTTTTGCTTCATCTAGGGGTGTGGGCTTTTTCTTCTTAAAAAATGGTGTTCTTCCCAATTGTGCGAGTAGCAACTTAATTTCTTGTAAGTCGTTGCTTTGGATACTTTTCCCCAAATCGGTGATAATCCCCAATACCGAGCCAGGGTAAAATTGCGTGGGGTGTGCTGTGAGTACTGGACGTACATTAATTTCTTGCAAAAGTTGCTTTAATTCCGAAGTTTTTTGCTTTGATTGTGCCTCCTCTTTTAGGTTTCGAAGCGTACCTATTCCACTCATGTTATTAATGCGACTAAATGCAGCATCTTCTACAGCATCAAAAAGTACCACACGCCGCTCAATAAACTGAATAAAACGAAACAGCAAATCTACCTGCTGTGTCTTGTTAAAATCGGGAAAATAGCGCTCAAAAAATCCTTCAACAATGGTTTTAGGATCATCCCCTTGTTCGTAGCCCTTTGCACAACTTGACGCAAAAAGTGGCAATAGGGTTGCGGTATTGGTTATCTTAGAGTAGGGTAAGGTTGAAAATATACTGTCGTAAAGTTTAAATTTAGAAAGAACGCTATGTTCAAAGCGTTCTAATTTGGTGTGTGAATTCACAAGTTATTTTATAAGTCGTTAAAAATGGTGTGCATTAATCGTTTTTTGTCGTTGATGCTCTCCTCCAGAGAAATCATCGTTTCGGTGCGTAAAATGCCATCTATATCATCTATTTTAAAAATAATCTCTTTGGCATGTTCTGTAGATTTTGCACGCAACTTACAGTAAATGTTAAACTTGCCTGTTGTGATGTGTGCAACAGTCACAAAAGGAATTTCACGCAGTCGTTCCAAAACATATTTTGTTTGATGTGTTTTTTCAAGATAAATTCCCACGTAGGCAATAAAAGAATACCCCATTTTGGTGTAGTCTAATGCAAGTGAGGATCCTTTAATGATTCCAGCCTCTTCCATTTTACGTACACGAACGTGAACGGTTCCCGCTGAAATTAATAAGCGTTTTGCGATATCCGTAAAAGGTGTACGCATGTTATCGATAAGAATATCCAGAATTTGATGATCAATATCATCTAATTTAAATTTTGTCATTATTTAATTTTTTGCAAAGAAAACAAAAAATCGTTGAGTATTATGTGTTAAAATAGAATTTTTAATGTGAATATTGTGTTAAATTTAACATATCTGCTAGCCAAACAGCATTTGAATCCTCTAATATTTTATTTGAAAATGTAAAAGTTTGACTTGAAGCGTCAAGTTTTTTATGACCTTGTAATGAATCTAACTTACCCATCCTGTAAATGATAGGGACAAAATGTATTTCCGCATCTTTTAACTCCTCAACATATTGCAGTGCTACATCAATTAGTTTACCCTCATACCTTAGATTCAGAATTAAAACATCAACAAAAGATTTCTCTACTTGAGGGATATCTAAGTAAATACTTGGTATATGCAGATTAAGAGAAATACATTTTAAGGCTTCTAGCACTGAAAAAGCAAACCATTTGCGAGTTTTCTCCCTTGCGTAGTCCTGCTCCACTTGCCCTGCTTCAAACAAAAGCGTTGGAGTTCCCTTAGCCATAAAATAATCCCCCATACAATTCGGATTAAAACTGTCATCATAACGACCTACTTGATTTGAAATATGTGGCTGTAACGTCTTTTGAATGTATCCAATGACGCCCATGGCGCTTTTCCTTGCAGCAGTGATGGTTTTTGCCATATCGGCAGCAGGAGCAAGAAACGACAACATACACGGAAAATCGTTTACACCAAAAATAGTTCGCTGGTCATGCATATTAAAACAATAATGGGGATTAAATGCCTGATAGGTTTCAATGAGAAGTTTTGATTCGGGTTGCGTTTTATTCACTGCATCTCTATTAAGATCAATATCGTTAGCATTTACCCGTGTGTAGGCCGCTGCACCATCTGGGTTAAGGATTGGTATTATCCTTAGCGTAAACAGTTCTAAAAGCGACGGCTTTTGCTTTAAATAAGAAAGCGCATCTAAAAGCCCTTTGGTTGCTGTGGATTCGTTCCCGTGCATCTGGGACCACATTAAAATTTTTATTGGACCATTCCCCATATCAATGGAATGAATAGGTCGTTTTTCAACGCTTTCTCCAATTTGAGTAGCATCAAATGATGTTAGTAGTGATGAGATCGTTTTAACGTGAACATAACGACCTGTAATGTTATGTGATTTAAGTAAAGATTGTATTGATAAAAAATCATTCATTGTTTGCAAATGTAAACCTTAACCTGTTTACAAACGAAAACAACTATTATTTAACGTTGTAAACAAATTTATATCTCAGCGATTACAATTGGATACGATATTAAATTTTAATATTTAAATTATATTTAAATTACTATAAATGTGTGTTTTAACTACATAAAATATAGTTTTAGTTTAATGTTATTAGTGTAAAATTTAATGTTATATTCACATATTACTTTAATTTACAAAATTAAATACACATTTGTAAACATGAATTTAGTAACGCGTATTAGAAAAGTAATCGATGAAAGTGAGTTAAGCTCTGCTGCTTTTGCAGACAAAATTGGTGTCCAACGATCTTCTATTTCGCATATCCTTTCGGGTCGAAACAAACCAAGCTTAGATTTTATTTTAAAAGTACTCCATGCCTTTCCTAATGTACATAGCGATTGGTTGTTATTGGGAATCTCTAAATCAAACCCAACTACCATCCCTGAAATTGATTTATTCTCTGAAAGAAAACAGGAAAGTGAAGTGAGCGCAACTAATGAGACACAACCTGAGCCTTTACCACTAGCATCGATTAACGAAAATACTGTTGCAACAGATAAAGAAATAAAACAAATAACTATTTTCTATAACGATGGTACCTGTAGCACCTACACCAATAAAAAGTGATATTTTTGGGATATGAGAATTGTTGTGCTTTTTGCTCTACTCCTACTGTTTACAGGCTGTTTTTCGCCAGATAGAAATTGTAAGAGTTTTCAAACTGGAACATTTTTATTTACTTCCATTGTTTTGGGTGATACGCTTACCACAAAGTTTATCCGTACAGATAGTATAGAGGTAGATTATTACCTGAACAGAGTAGATAGTTCGTCTGTACGTTGGCTAAACGACTGTGAATGTATTGTGAAAAAAATGCGTCCGCTATCCTATCAGGAGTCAAAGGCGGTGCACATGAAAATTCTTTCTACAAAAGATAACACCTATACGTTTGAATACAATTTGGTTGGCGACAGCGCTAACAAACAACGTGGCATGGTAACTAAACTGAGTAACTAAATGGATTTTCTTTTTACCCCAGAAGCAATTTCTTCTCTGTTAACTCTAACGTTTTTGGAAATTATTTTAGGGATAGACAATATCGTGTTTATTTCCATCGTAGTGGGTAAACTGCCCGAAGAAAAACGCAGAGGTGCTGCCAATATTGGGCTACTTCTTGCGCTGGTGATGCGTATTATACTTCTCTTTGCTATTTCATGGCTTATTGCTATGCAAACCATCCTGTTTGAGATATCCAACCCGGTAATACATGCGGCCGTTAATGGCCAATCACTCATTTTGTTTGCGGGTGGACTTTTTCTACTCTATAAAAGCACTAAAGAAATTCATGAAAAAATTGATCACGCCGGAGAAAAAAGCAAGAATGTAAAAAATAAAGCAGCCAATACCTTAGGTAAAATTCTCCTCCAAATCATACTTATTGATGCTGTTTTCTCCGTAGATTCCATTTTAACTGCCGTAGGAATGACTAATGGTATCAATGGTGCCATTTGGATTATGATTATCGCAGTAGTAGTTTCTATATTAGCTATGATGCTATTTGCTCACCCTGTGACACGTTTTGTTCATAAACATCCATCACTGCAGATTCTAGCCCTTTCATTTCTTATCTTAATTGGGTTTATGCTTATCGCTGAAGGCGCACATCTGTCACACTTAGAAGTGATGGGTACAAGTGTGGGGACTATTCCAAAGGGCTATCTCTATTTTGCCATTGCCTTTTCGTTGTTGGTGGAATTTCTCAATATGCGTTTTAGAAAGAGAAAGAGCATTTCTTAAAGTTCCAAGCTGATTTGTCCCTCGCTATCATCGTTTTTTGGGGGGACTATTTCCTCGGCTTCAGTTTCAATTTCATTGGTTTCTACCTCTGGCTCAGGAGTGTACGGTAGTGGATCATTTGACTCTATATGCTTTAACTTTTCTTTAGTCAGCTGATTTCCCATTGCCTTAATACCTTTTGGAGTAATGAAATCTTCAAAAGCAATCTGCTGTGGGGGTTTTACCTCAGCACCACGAGGTTTCAGAAAATGAAGTGTACAAACGGGACGCCAATCGGAAGAAAACCATTCCAATTTGATTTTTGCTCCTTCTTTTAAAAACTGATCCTCTTTTTCTGGTGACTCAATAAAAAAGCGTTTGCCAAAATAGCGGTCTTTGGTACCGTCAAAATAGACTGCAGAAAGTGGCTTTTTAGATTCCCATTTTTCCAACACTAACATATCGGAAGGAAAATGCATGCTTAAATCTGGGATTTGAGTTTTTACAACCCCTGATTCAGTAACAATCAGAATGCGATCTTCCCCTTTAAATGCACCAAGTAAACGCCCGCGTTCGTCTGCATTAAGACGTTGCACTGTTTCATCATACCATATTTTACGAGGTTTAAGTGTAGACACTCCTTCTTCCTTTAAATCTACACGCTTAATGGCATATTTAGTTACGGTATTTCCACGAACCCCTCTGCCTTTAATCACCAAATCGGCAAAGTCAACATCCCATTTGAGTTTTTTGATGGAACCGCTTTGGCGCAAATGCACGGTGACAATCTCGGCCTCTCCGTTTGGATTGGCAGAAAAATAATGCACTTTGGACTGCGGACTACCATTGGTAAGATCGTAGTGCTTGTCTCTGGTAACGCCTGTTACCGCAAAGCGTTTGATATATGAAGTTCCGCCTCGCCCATCCTGATAAATCATATTGTAAATGGTGCGCTTGTCTTTCTGCTTAAAAACGGCAACATGAATGATATTTTTACCAACAAAGGTCTTACTATCCACCTTAGTAACTATCATTTTACCATCAGCGGTAAACACAATTACGTCGTCAATATCAGCACAATCTGTAACGTATTCGTCTTTGCGCAATGACGTGCCTACAAACCCCTCTTCCCTGCTTACATATAACTTGGTATTGCGAATGACAACCTTCCGTGCATCTACATCCGCAAAAACACTAAGTTCAGTTTTGCGGGGTTTGTCGGCACCGTAGGTTTTTTTAAGGCGTTTAAAGTGGTCAACAGCAAAGTCAATAATATGTGCTAAGTGGTGGGCGACCTGCTCTAATTCTGCTTCAAGAGCTTCTATTTTTTGTTGGGCTTTATCTAAATCAAATTTAGAAATACGTTTAATGCGAATTTCGGTGAGTCGTACGATATCATCATCTGTTACTGCACGTTTTAGACGAATAATATGAGGTGCTAGTCCTTCGTGTATTGCGGTAAGAACACCTTCCCAAGTTTCTACTTCTTCGATATCGCGATAGATGCGGTTTTCTATAAAAATGCGTTCCAGCGACGCAAAATGCCATTGCTCCTCTAGTTCTTCTTTTTTTACTTCAAGTTCGGCACGCAGGAGTTCCAGCGTATGATCGGTGGAACGACGCAACATTTCGGATACCCCAATAAAGTTGGGTTTGTTGTCTTCAATGACACAACCCAAGGGGGAAATAGAGGTTTCACAAGCAGTAAAGGCAAAAAGTGCGTCAATGGTTTTGTCGGGGGAAACATTGGGCGGAAGGTGAATTTTAATTTCAACATTTGCAGCGGTGTTGTCCTCAATTTTTTTGATTTTGATTTTCCCTTTTTCGTTTGCCTTCAAAATAGAATCTATCAATGAGGATGTAGTAGTAGAAAACGGAATTTCAGTAATGACTAAGTTTTGCTTATCCTCTTGTGCTATGCGTGCGCGCACACGAATTTTTCCGCCACGTATTCCGTCGTTGTAATTGTCGGCATCCATAACGCCCCCAGTAGGGAAATCAGGAACAAGGGTAAAGCGTTTACCTTGTAGGTGTTTGATAGATGCGTCTATGAGTTCATTAAAATTGTGCGGAAGAATCTTCGTAGAAAGCCCTACGGCAATACCCTCGCCACCTTGCGCTAAAAGCATTGGAAATTTTGCAGGTAGATGAATCGGCTCTTTTTTACGCCCATCATAGGACAGTTGCCACTGCGTCACTTTTGGGCTATACACCACATCAAGAGCAAATTTGGACAAACGTGCTTCAATGTATCTGGAGGCCGCCGCCGAATCTCCTGTAAGAATATTCCCCCAGTTTCCCTGCATATCTATGAGTAAATCTTTTTGCCCAATTTGCACCATCGCATCTGATATGGAGGCATCGCCGTGTGGGTGATACTGCATTGTGTGCCCCACAATGTTTGCCACTTTGTTGTAACGTCCATCGTCTAGGTCTTTCATTGAGTGCAGAATACGACGCTGAACAGGTTTAAATCCGTCCTCAATTGCCGGTACGGCACGCTCCAAAATCACATACGAAGCGTAGTCCAAAAACCAATCTTTGTACATGCCGGTAACGCGAATCAACTGATCGCCAGAAGAAAGGTAATGATCGTCGTTCATGCTTCTACTTTGTCTAACTCTACTTTTAGGTTATCAATAATAAACTCTTGACGTTGAGGGGTGTTTTTACCCATATAAAATGACAACAACTCATCAATAGTCATGCTTTTATCCAACATCACAGGATCGAGTCGAATGTCATCACCAATAAAATGTTTGAACTCATTAGGGGAAATTTCACCCAATCCTTTAAATCGTGTGATTTCGGCTTGTTTGCCCAACTCGGTAAGGGCATTGATGCGCTCTTGATCCGAGTAACAATAAATGGTTTTCTTTTTGTTACGCACACGGAAAAGCGGTGTTTGCAAAATATAGAGATGTCCGTCTTTGATAAGCTCAGGGAAAAACTGCAAGAAGAAAGTAATGAGCAACAACCGAATGTGCATACCGTCCACATCGGCATCGGTTGCGATTACAATATTGTTATAGCGCAAATCTTCCATAGAGTCTTCAATGTTCAATGCGGCTTGTAGTAGATTAAACTCCTCATTTTCGTATACAATTTTTTTTGACATACCATAGGAATTCAACGGCTTCCCACGTAAACTAAACACCGCCTGCGTGTTTACATCTCTGGATTTGGTAATGGAGCCACTTGCCGAGTCGCCCTCAGTTATAAAGAGGGTAGATTCCAAACGGCGGTCTTTTTTGATATCGCCAAGGTGTACCCTACAATCACGAAGCTTTTTGTTGTGTAAGCTCGCTTTTTTGGCACGTTCACGCGCCAACTTACGAATGCCCGAAAGTTCTTTACGTTCTTTTTCGGCTTGAAGTATTTTACGTTGCAATGTCTCTGCAGTTGGCGTATTTTTGTGAAGGTAATTATCAAGGTACTTGCCTATAAAATCATTGATATAGGTGCGAACCGTTGGTAAATCGCCACCCATTTCGGTAGAACCCAATTTGGTTTTGGTCTGCGATTCAAACACAGGCTCCATCACCTTAATGCTTATGGCTGAAATAACAGATTTACGAATATCGGATGGGTCAAATTGTTTACCGTAAAACTCTCGAATGGTTTTTACCAACGCCTCACGAAATGCCGTTTGGTGCGTACCGCCTTGCGTGGTATGTTGTCCGTTTACAAACGAATGGTATTCTTCATTGTACTGCGTTTTGCTATGCGTAATAGCCACTTCAATATCGTTGCCTTTGAGGTGAATGACAGGATAGAGAAAATCCTCGATGTTATTGTTATCTTCCAACAGGTCTTTCAATCCATTTTGAGAAACAAACTTTTCGCCGTTAAAAACAATGGTAAGCCCTGGGTTTAAGTATACATAGTTTTTAAGCATTTTTGCCACATATTCGTGGCGATATCGGTATTTTTTAAAGATGTACTCATCGGGGATAAAAGACACTCCTGTTCCATTTTGCTCTGCTGAAGTTTCTAATTCCGATTCCTCTACTAAAGTACCTTGTGTAAAACGTGCTCTTTTCAGTTGCTTTTCCCGAACAGAATAGACCAAAAACTCTGTAGAAAGCGCATTTACGGCTTTTGTACCAACGCCGTTTAGCCCCACCGATTTTTTAAACGCTCGTGTGTCATATTTACCACCAGTATTCATTTTAGACACCACATCTACGACTTTGCCAAGCGGAATGCCGCGCCCGTAATCCCGAACAGAAACCTTGCCGTCATTGATAGTGATTTCAATGGTTTTACCTGCGCCCATAACAAACTCGTCTATACTGTTGTCCAGGACTTCTTTAAGCAAAATATAAATCCCATCATCGGGAGAAGAACCGTCGCCGAGTTTACCAATATACATGCCCGGACGCATACGGATATGTTCTTTCCAGTCTAGGGAACGGATATTGTCTTCGTTGTACTTTGTGGCTTGTGGCATGTTCGCTAATTTAGAACATCAAGGGTAAAAAATGCCAATGCATTGCTTAAAGAAATTAACAAATACGAAGGGAAATTGTTAAAATACTGATGCCAAAGGCAATACCTACGCTTTTTGGGTTTGCCATTTTTTGTTATCTTAGCCCTAAACAAATCTTATTTTGTTTGTCCTAATCTTATGAATTACCTACACCTCAAACCTGCTTTGCATCGAAACCAACCCATTATTAAGGTTGATTTTGACTTTGACAAGAACTTGGTTGCATTAATCAAAGTTCAAAAAGGGGTACGTTGGAGCCAAACACTTCGTTCATGGTATTTTCCTAAAAAAGAATTTCGGTTAAACACTTTTTACCATGCGCTAAAGGGTAGTGTTTATATTGATTATTCTCAGCTTAAAAAACACTCCCCTCCCTCTGAAAATGTTACTAAGAAAGTCAATTCTCATAAACCAAAATCTAAGGTTAAGTTGCCATCAGGATATAAAGAACAATTGATTTTAAAGCGTTATAGTCAAAATACCGTCACAACATATTGCAGTTGCTTTTTAAAATTTATGGCTTTTTTTAAAAACCAATCCATTGATGCCCTTTCTAAAGAAGATATTAAAACGTTTTTACTGCATTTAATAGAGCACCAAAAAGTGAGTTCTTCAACACAAAATCAATATATCAATGCCATTAAGTTTTACTTTGAGAAAGTGCTTAAACAACCTAAAATGGTTTATTCTTTAGAGCGTCCAAATAAAACTAAAAAATTGCCTGAAGTATTGACAGAACAAGAGGTTTTAATGATTTTAAAAGAAACGTCAAACCTAAAACACAAAACTATATTATCGCTTTTGTATTCAGGCGGATTAAGAGTGGGCGAACTGATTGGGTTGAGGATACAAGATATTGTGTGGGAAAAGAACTATCTCTTTGTTCGGGGAGGAAAAGGGAAAAAAGATAGAATTACGCTACTGGCTGAAAATGTTGTGGTGTTATTGCGCAAATACATTCAAAAGCATAAACCCAATTATTGGTTGATTGAAAACCCAAACAGAAAACAATATTCGGCATCTAGTGTGCGAGCCATTTTGAGGCGGTCTGCAAAAAATGCAGGTATTCGAAAACGAATTTATCCTCATATGTTAAGGCATTCTTTTGCCACACATTTGTTGGAAAAAGGAACAGATTTAAGATATATACAAGAATTGTTGGGACATGGGAGTTCCAAAACTACAGAGATTTATACACACGTTAGCAAAAAATCTCTTGCAAATATCAAAAGTCCTTTGGATTATATTGTTGAAAAACAAAAATCTGATAATGAACAAATTACGAAAATAAAAACATAAAAATATATAATAGAAATAAACGCAATAGTGCGTTTATATACAAGTTGTGCTTCATGCCTGAAAAACCAACGAGAATACTAATGATAAATTTTAAAAGAACAATTCACTCTTGAACCGAAAGACAACAAAGCTATGGACAAATTAAAGTTCTATTTGACGAATAGATTCATCTTATTATTGGTGAGCATAGTCTTGTTCATTGGATTGCACTATTTACTAACAGACTCAATACTACCTAATACTTCGACAAAGAATGTTTGGTTTTATTCCGGACTTTTCATGTTGTTCTTTTCAATCTTATTTATTGAACCGTATTACTCGTCCCCGAAAAACGTAATTACTAATTCAATCCCCCTCCTACTAGTTTATTTGTCTATTCAATCATCATTTAAGAATGAAACACTTTGGTATGCAACAATTACTTTGATTAGCGTATTAATTGTCCTATCAATTGTTGCAATTGCACTTGCATCAGAAAATGAAAGTCCAGATTCATTTAGAAATAAACTATCTAATAGAATTAAAAATATCGCAGTATTTGTTGGGCGGGGAAAAGTTATCTACTCGTTTGTTTTCATCTCAATACTTATTCTCTACAAATCTGAAATAATAGCAGAAGTAAGTGACAGTTATCTTTTCACTATGGTCACTCTTTGGGGATTAGTATTAATTATCGACCCGAAATTACTTCATAACTCTTTTATTAGAGAAACAGTATCTGTTCAATCAAATGCAATTGGGGAAATAATTGGGGTTCAATCGAAGAAAATTTTTCTTACTAAGCTTTTTGAAGATAGAAGTAAAAGTATAAAGCGATTTGACATTGTAACCTTCAAGTATTCAATGCAGGATTCTGATTCATATGCAATTGCGGGCATAGTATTCGACACATATTTGTTAAATCAAGAGAAGTGGATAAAAATTCTTCAACTCGGTACAACACAGAATGATTTATCAAGCTTAAAACGTAATGTAGTTTATAAAACTGTTGAACCTGATGAGATTCAAAATTTGTCAGATTCTTTAAGAATATCGGATTTTGTTGGTGTAGTAATTGAAAAATCATCTATTGGAACTATAAAGTTCGAATACTCAAAGCAAACTGATGATATTCAAGAAGGTGACTTATTGGAGCTTAAAGTAGGTAATCGCAGATTATTTTATCAGGTTGTAAGCGGTACTACTGAACTTGAAAAGTTGGAAAGTAAAAATGAATCAGGTTTTATTGAAGGAGAAGCAATTCAATTAGGAGAATGGCAAAATGATGTTCTTTCTTTCCAAAAGTTTGGGTGGGTTCCATCAATAAATACACCCATTTTCAAAGCAGACACTAGTGATATCGAAGTCGACCATTATCAATATCCTGACTTTGAGTTGGGTACAATTCCAAGTACAACTCTTCCTTCAGTAATCAACTTACATGAAGCGATAAGTCATCATACGGCATTAATTGGCGTAACAGGGTCAGGAAAATCATTCCTTGCAAGAGAAATAATTGACCAACTCAAAACAGATACTAAAATCATTTGCATTGACTTTACAGGAGAATGGAAAAAGCAACTAGAATTAACTTCACTCAATAATGGTAATTTAGATGCTTTTCTAGCCGCTGAAGATGATTCTATCGGACTTGTTGAACTCCCTACGGTAAGCAATACTGTTTATGTTATTCAATCTACTGAAGACTTTATCAGTTTAATATTCTCGAAAGCCAAACAAGCCTATGAAGCAAATGCTCCTATGAGAATTTGTCTCGTACTTGAAGAAGCTCACACTATAGTTCCTGAAGGTAATTTTTTAGGTGTTAATAATTGGGATAGTAAGGCAGTAGTGAACAAAATGGGACAAGTAGCATTGCAAGGGCGTAAATATGGGGTTGGTTTATTAGTTATCGCTCAAAGGACGGCTAATGTTTCAAAAACAGTCCTTACACAATGCAATACCATTGTATGTTACCAAGCTTTTGACGAGACTAGTTTTAACTTTTTAGGAAACTATATTGGAAGAGATTTAGTACAAGCTCTACCGAATTTGAAAAGATACCATGCGATTGTAACAGGAAAGGCAATTCGATCCAACTTACCTATGATTGTAAATCTTGAAAGGGAAATTGAATAAAAAGCACGAAAGCACAACAATGGGTATAAAACATAGGGCGGACAGCGGTTTCTGCAAGTTTTCGACACTTAATCAAGTCGTCTCGGGCGGACAGTTAAGTGCCCCGAAACGCCCTACGTTTCATACCCGAGCCGTTGGTAGCCATTTGGACAACAAAAAGAGCAATTTAAAGACCATCCGACTTACGGAATTATAAATTAAACGAATTGACTCTGAAATGTTGAAAAAGTGAATACTGAAACGGTCGGAATTAACGCCGAAACAGCGACCTTAAATTTTAACAACTGAAAGTAGGCATAAAAATTAAAAGAAAATGAAATTTAAAATTCTATCAATTTTCACAGTTTTCATGTTAATCTTAACATCATGTAGCGATGATATAGAGTTAAACGAAACCCAAGAAAACACTGAAGCAATTAATTATGATGAAATTCAAGTTTTAAAAGGTAGACTATACTTTCCAAACAAATCTACTTTTCAAAACTATTATGCAGAATTAAGAAAAAAAGACGAAAATGAAATAGCTGAAATCTTGCAAAATAAATTCTATTCAAAAGATTTTTATTCTTTAAAACCAATCGTAAACGAGCAAACTGAACAATTACAAGTAAATCGTCATTTATCCAAGATAAAAAATAATTCTAAAGGATTACAACAGAGAAGCGCAACTTCCGACGAGGATTTATTAGAAAATTTTGATGACCTAGAAGATGTTTTTACAAGTTTTCTAAATCAAGAAGCTGAATTACAAGTGGCTGACCAAATCTATAAATACACAGATACAGGTTTATTCATTGCAGAAGTAGATGAGATAGATGGGTTAAATTCATATTTAGATGAAAAACAAATCTCAAGGAATCTTTTAGAACCAACACCTGAAACCACGAGAATAGCATACATCGATGAAACAAACCCTTGTGGAGGATTGACTGATGTTCAAAATTATCAACACTTCATAGCAGATGTAGATAGTGAGCCTTGTGGTGGCGGAGGCTACGGAGGCGGTGGTTCAAGTGGTGGCTCTGGAGGTGGAAGCACTGGCGGAGGTTCAACTCAACCTAGTGGCACACCCAACGCCCAATTAGCCATAATAGCCAATGGACTAGACCAGTGTTCTGGCTCACAACCTTGGCTTGGTAATCTTTTCGGAACAACTAAAGTATGTATTGATAAATATGAAAGCAAAAAAAGAGTTAAAGTAAAGTATTATAATATAGACATCTTTTTAGCTTATGTAATCGGAATAAAAACTAAGCATCAAAAAAAAGGATGGACTGGATTATGGAGAAAACAAGATACAGACGAAGTTGCCTTAGGCGTTAACAGTTTAACTTGGAAATTCACACCACCTACACCACCAGCTGCATTATTAAGCTATCAACCTGCTAGAATATACCTTGATGACGGTAAAATGTTTACTACTCTTAATGGATATTATAATTCCGTATTTTCAGGCAATGTACCTGTTCCAAATTTACCATTCGCAGACAAGGTTGACGCAATTATTGAAGTTGCCGTAAATACACCATTTTTTGATGATGAAGAAGATGTCAGAGAGTTTATTTACGAACAACTGTTTGATACGACTAAGGATTTATTACAACAATATCGCAACAAACAACTAAAAAAACTTGGTGTAGTAGTCGCTACTCAAACATCAACTTGGGTTCAGTTCTATGACTTTTCAGAAAGTTGCACCAATTGTGCAAAAAAAGAAAATGTTATAGATTTTGGTATTGTAACACCTCAAATAACTTACACTTTTGGTTCAGGCGATAGTAGTGGAAGTTTCAGTATTACTGATTGGGATTTTGACTTCAACAATCCTTCTTTAACCGGTATGAATGCCTTTGGTATGGCTAAAAGAAATGGACAATGGCATGGTAAAAGAATGGTTTTTTAAAGCTTTATTAGTCTTTTTCTGTTCACCTTTAATTTTTGCTCAAAACAATAAGGATGAATATTTTAAAGACCAAGGTTTGAGCCTAAAGGCTCAAACCTTGATTCTTCTTCCTTATGATGATGGCACAAATGGAGATGTATATGATACAGATTATGAATTAGAGGATAATACTTTTATTTTTGGTTTAAATGCAGAATTAAATTATTATTTCAACCAAAATTTAGGTTTAGGTGTTGGCTTTGGATATGAGAAGATAAACCAACCTAACTTCTTTTATTATCCTGTTTACATTAATTTAATTGGCGTTTTAAATGATACCAAAGATGCTTTGTACGTAAAAGTAAATTTCGGCACACATTTAGGAGATTTAGACAAATCGGGTTTTATCTTTAGAGGTGGTTTAGGTTATAGACTAAAAGTTTTTAAAAATATCCTTTCAAATTTTGAATTTACTTATTCATATCAAAATATTTATAAAACATTTACAAATTCGGAAAGACCAGAGAATTATTATAATATTGAGAGTATAGGATTAACAATAGGAATAGAGTTTAATTAAATTTTTAAATACAATGAAATACATTTTAACAGTAATTTTTTTAAGTGCCTTTTTTACTACTTTTTCACAAGAAAACAAAAAAGCCGAAGATATATTTGGTTTAAAGGCAGGCTTAATTGGCGGTTGGGTATCCTACGAAAAAGCTATAAATGAGAGCTTTACCCTTAATAGCGAAATTGGATATGAAGGAGGTTTTTTAAAAGGGACTAATGATAAAGTTGATTATGTTTTTACAACAATATTTAGTTTAGAACCTAGATATTATTATAATTTCAACAAAAGACAAGAAAAAGGAAAAAATACAAACAACAACTCTGCTAACTATATTAGCTCGGAGATTTTTTATGTTCCAGATTTATTATCATCTACTAATCGCGAAAACCTTGATGTGAATAAATCCTTTGGAATTATACCTAAATATGGATTAAGAAGGAGTATTTCAAAAAATTTAATTTTTGAATTTGCATTTGGAATAGGTTACGCTTGGGGAGAAAATGATATTAATGGAGTAACTTCAACTCTTGACTTGAGACTGAATCTTAAATTATAAAAACGGCTACCAACAACGTATAAGCATAATAAGGGCTTTAGGCTCAAACAAATGGCAATTTAATATTTACAGAGGTTATTTATAAACCGAAAATAATAATTTACCAATCCCTTACTATGCTTATACAAAACCGGTTACTAAATACTGTAGAAAAAAAGGCGCAAAACATGGTTTTGCGCCTTTTCTACCTATTTATTTTGTTGGGGTAATCCCTATTCCGTTTTTGGTTCAATGGAATACACAAAAAAGCGTACAATTTTATTGTCTTTAATTTCTCCGTCAATCATATGGAGTTCTTTTACTTCTTTACCTTCAATGGTTTGGGTAAGGTTATGCCCTGCGATTACCCAGTCAGCACCACTAGGTACCGATTTGTAAGGCATGCCCCAATACGCGTCCCATTTTGGATTTGCTGCTGCAAACCAATCTTCTAGAAGCGCGGCTTGCTCCTCTTTTGTTTTAATTTCAGAACCATCAGGACCTAAAATATAAATAGAGTCTGCACTCATGCTCATAATGGTTTCCATGTCTTGGTTATTATGTGCATCTAGGTATTTCATCCATACATCCATAACCTCGTCAGATCCTGCGATAAAGGTTTCTTCAGGTTGCGGTTTAAAAAAGCCAACACCTTTTAAAGGAGTTTCACTAGCAGGAGGCGTACAGCCCACAACAGCTAGAATGATTGTGATAAATAGTATGTTTTTCATGTTTAGTTGTTTTTAAAAAATTGAAATAAATTTAATTAAATTTTTAACTTCAAGAAAAAAACTCATTTTACCTAAACATTAAATCTAAAATGCATCACATCACCGTCTTGTACGGTGTAGTCTTTTCCTTCTACCCTAGCCTTGCCCGCTTCTTTGACTTTTTGTTCAGAGCCTAGGGCATCGTAATCGGCAAAGGAAATTACCTCAGCACGGATAAATCCCTTTTCAAAGTCGGTATGAATCACGCCTGCTGCCTGTGGCGCTGATGCCCTGGCAGGGATGGTCCATGCACGAACTTCCTTTTTACCAGCAGTAAAATAGGTTTCCAAGTCTAAAAGCTTGTAAGCTGCACGTATGAGTTTCGCAGCGCCTGGCTCATCTAATCCTAAATCTTCCAAAAACAGTTGACGTTCTTCGTAAGTTTCCAATTCGTTAATATCAGCTTCGGTGGCTACTGCCAATACCAACACTTCGGCGTTTTCAGCAGCTACGGCATTTTGTACTTGCGCTACATAAGCGTTTCCTCTTGCAGCGGCACTTTCATCGACGTTGCACACATACAAAACTGGTTTGTCTGTAATCAATTGTAAGGGAGCCACAAAGGCGGTTTTGTCGTCTTCTGCAATATTAATAGCACGTACCGAAGTAGCAGACTCTAGACCCTGTTGCAAGTTTTCCAATACGGTTTGTTCTTTTTGGGCGTCTTTATTCCCTGTTCGGGCAGTACGTTTTACCTTTTCAAGTCGTTTTTCTACTGCCTCCAAGTCTTTCAGTTGTAATTCAATGTCAATGGTTTCTTTGTCGCGCAAGGGGTCAACAGAGCCGTCAACATGCACAATATTATCGTTATCAAAACAGCGCAATACGTGAATAATGGCATCAGTTTCTCTGATATTAGCCAAAAACTGATTGCCAAGCCCCTCGCCTTTGCTTGCGCCTTTTACCAAGCCCGCAATATCCACAATTTCTACCGTAGCGGGAATAACTTTCTCGGGTGAAACAAGTTCTTCCAATCGATTTAATCTAGGGTCGGGAACGTTTACCACGCCAATATTGGGCTCAATAGTGCAAAAAGGAAAATTGGCACTTTGCGCTTTAGCACTTGATAAACAATTAAATAAGGTGGATTTGCCTACGTTAGGCAGACCCACAATTCCAGCTTTCATACTATTCAGGGTGCATAAAACGTTGCTTGCCTAAAAGCACCTCTTCGGTTTCCACGTGGTCTTCGTCGGGAACACAGCAATCTACAGGGCAAACGGCAGCGCACTGCGGCTCATCATGAAAGCCTTTACACTCGGTACATTTATCTGGAACAATAAAATACACTTCATCAGAAATAGGCTCTTGCATGACATCGGCGTCTACGGCTTTTCCATTGGGGAGAACAACATCACCTTTAAGTTGGGTACCATCAGCGTATTTCCAATCAAAAGCACCTTCGTAAATCGCGGTGTTTGGGCATTCGGGCTCGCAAGCACCACAATTAATACATTCGTCAGTAATGATAATAGCCATAGCAATTTTTTAACTTTGCAAAAATAGTGTATAACTACACCACCGCAAAATATGAATTCACACCCATCCACCATTACTGCGTTTTCGGCTCTCGGACAACTTTTTCGAGATTATACAGCCAATAAGTCATCACCAAATTTATTGATTGAAAAACTTGATAGTACGCTTATTAGCGCATCAAATCAAAACAAATGGTTTACAAAAGAAAATCTTGATTTTTGCCTTCGTTCTTGGGGCAATACACTTACCGAAAACAACATTGCTAGATGGCTAAGCAATTACCGATTGCAGCAAACAACACAGCGATTGGGGTTGGTACTGGCAGGAAACATCCCTCTTGTAGGGCTTCACGATTTGTTATGTGGCTTGGCGTGTGGCTACCATATCGAGGTGAAATATTCCAGTAAAGATGCCGTACTTCTGCCCTTTGTAGTGGATTTTCTGTGCGAGAAACAACCTGAATGGCAAGGAAAAACACATTTTACTGATGGTAAGCTAGCGCAATTTGATCGTGTTATTGCCACGGGAAGCAGCAATACTGCACGCTATTTTCAGTATTATTTTAAAGATGTACCACATATCGTACGTCAAACACGCAACGGCGTTGCAGTACTTGATGGAAAGGAAGGCGAAGAAGATTTAAAAGCACTTTGTATCGATATCATGCAATATTTTGGTTTGGGTTGCCGTAGTGTTTCACACCTTATGGTTCCCGAAGGATATGATTTTGAAGATTTGTTTTTGGCGTTGTACGAACATCGCGAGGTTATCCATCACAATGCCTATGCAAACAACTACGACTACAACAAAGCGGTGTATTTGATGCAAGAAGAAGAACTCCTAGAAAATGGGTTTATCATGCTTAAAAAAGATAATGCTCTAAACTCGCCAATTGCCTGTGTGCATTACAGTACCTACAGCGATGTTGCAGCAGCTGAAAAATCAATTGAAGTACAACAGGAACACATTCAGTGTGTGGTAAGTAACTGTCTTAAAAATATGCTCCCTTTTGGACAAACACAACACCCAAAACTCACCGACTACGCTGACCATGTGGATACTATGAAGTTTTTGTTAAAAAAGTAACATAAATTACTGAGCGCAACTGCATCGGTTTTTGTTTCTTTGCATTTCAAAAATAAATTGACCTTATGAAAAAGCACAATTTTAGTGCTGGACCTTGTATCCTTCCACAAGAAGTCATACAAAAAGCCGCAGAGGCAGTGGTAGAACTCGAAAACTCTGGTTTATCTCTTATCGAAATTTCGCACCGCAGTCCTGTTTTTATTGATATTATGGACCGTGCTACTTCTTTGGCACTTGAGCTTTTGGGGCTCGAAGGCAAAGGTTATAAAGCCATATTTTTGCAAGGCGGTGCTAGTACACAGTTTATTTCAACAGCCTATAACTTACTTGAAAATAAAGCAGGATATTGCAATACGGGAACCTGGTCAACTAAGGCAATTAAAGAAGCCAAACTTTTAGGTGAAGTAATCGAGTTATCATCTTCAAAAGACGCCAATTTTAATTATATCCCAAAAGGATTTGATATTCCTCCCGACTTAGATTATTTGCACATCACAACCAACAATACCATTTTTGGAACACAATACAAAGTTTTACCTGAAACAAGCGTTCCTTTAATTGCGGATTCGTCATCTGATATATTTTCTCGTTCGCTAGACTTTAGCAAATTTGATTTACTTTATGCTGGTGCACAAAAAAATATGGGTCCTGCCGGAGCAACACTGGTAGTTGCTAAAGAGGATGCACTAGGTAAGGTATCAAGACAAATTCCTTCAATGCTGGACTACAAAACACACTTGGACAAAGACAGCATGTTTAATACACCTCCCGTATTTGCCGTTTATACATCTATGCTGACACTTCAATGGTTAAAAGATCTAGGGGGTATAGCCGTTATAGAAAAGAAAAATGAAGCCAAAGCAGCATTGATGTATGGTGAAATTGACCGCAATCCCCTATTTGATGGGTTTGCTGCCAAGGATGACCGCAGTATTATGAATGCCACTTTCACACTCAATGATGCAACACAAAAAGAACGCTTTGAGTCCATGGCTAAAGAAGCTGGTCTCAATGGCATTAACGGACACCGCTCTGTAGGTGGGTACCGTGCATCCATGTACAATGCTTTACCGATTGAATCGGTACAAGTTTTGGTAGATGTAATGAAAACTTTAGAACAAAACGCATAACAATAGATATGAATATTCACGCAAATGATGGGATATCCCAATCAGGAATTGATGCACTAACCCAGTCAGGTTTTAACGTAACTACCACTAATGTAGCGCAAGAGCAACTAGTTGCCTATATCAACGAAAACAACATTACAGGCTTATTGGTACGCAGTGCTACAACGGTCCGCAAAGAACTAATTAATGCCTGCCCAGGACTAAAGCTTATAGGCCGTGGTGGTGTTGGGATGGATAATATTGATGTTGCCTACGCACGCCAAAAAGGATTACATGTAATTAACACACCTGCAGCGTCTTCATCGTCTGTAGCTGAATTGGTATTTGCGCATTTATTTGGCGCTGTTCGCTTTTTGTATGATAGTAATCGCAACATGCCACTTGATGGAGAAACCAAGTTCAAGGCCTTAAAAAAGACTTATGCAGGCGGCATAGAACTACGTGGTAAAACTTTGGGTATAATTGGTTTTGGCCGTATTGGTCAGGCAACTGCTAAAATCGCCTTAGGTTTGGGTATGGATGTAGCTGCTTATGATCCATTTATGAATGAAGCAACTATTGCTGTTGATTTTTTCGATGGACAATCTGTAGAAATTAATCTCAAAACTCGTTCTTTTGATGATGTTTTGTCTCAATCTGATTTTGTGACATTACATGTGCCTGCACAGGAAAAACCCACCATTGGAGCTGCCGAAATGGCAAAGATGAAGAAAGGTGCTGGTTTAATAAATGCTGCACGTGGCGGGGTTGTTGATGAACAAGCCTTGGTTGCGGCACTCGAAAGCAAGCAATTGAGCTTTGCGGCTCTTGATACTTTTGTAAATGAGCCAACACCAGCGATAAAGCTATTGATGCACCCAAATATTTCGTTGACACCACACATTGGCGCTGCTACGAATGAAGCACAAGACCGTATTGGTACAGAGCTGGCGCAACAAATTAAAGATTTACTCGGCTAATGAAGCGCCTAAAAGAACGCTGGGGCATACATTCCAATTTTCAATTGGCAGTGATTCTAATTGTGTTTGCAGTGACGGGTTCATTGTCTGCACGATTGGCCACCCCTTTAACAGATTTTTTGGGAATTACCCCAGATTATTTTTCTGCATGGGTATATTGGCCAGCTAGAATATTTCTTATTTTTCCCATTTATCAGGTACTGCTTGTTTTTTTCGGTTTTATTTTTGGTCAATTCAAGTTTTTTTGGAACTTTGAAAAAAAGATGTTATCTCGTATGGGTCTTGGTTTTCTTTTTAAATCATAAGATGAAGGTTAGCGCATTAATATTTCGTTTTTTTCTAATTGGCCTATTGTTTTACCCCACTTTAGTATCACATGCCCACAACTTATTAAATCACGAACATGTTGAATGTGAAACAAATAAAATTCATTTTCATGAGCTAGAGCAATGTTGCGATCTCTTAGACTATGTTACTACAAATCCTTTTGTAGTGTTTTCTTCAAAATTTATTGGCCCAATCTTTTTTCTTAGTGAACCATCTTCATATGACCTCACAAATTATATCTTATCTCTTATTACCAAAAACCTAAGAGGTCCTCCACAACTGTAATTTTTTTCTATTCCCATATCTTTTAATACTCTTTTACTAAGAGTATTTTTCCTATATAATTTTTAAAAATCATTAAAATGTTAAAAAATATTTATTCTAATTTATTGTTAATTGTTTTCGTACTGTTTGTTGTTTCTTGTGAAAAAGATGACACTCCAGAAGCAGAACTTGAAATGGAGGTATTCACACGAGCTACCTTAACTATAACTAACTTAACTGAGCCTGACGAAGTAATAGCCCCCATAAACTTCACAATTGAAGCCCATGATCACGACCATGATGATGATCATGGAGACGATGACCATGGTGATGATCACGATGGTGAACATACTGTAATAGATCTGGAAACAAACTCCGAATACAAGTTTGATATGACCTTTTGGGATGATACTGACGCTGCTAATCCTATAGATATGACAATTGATGTTGCAGTTGAGACTCCAGATGAACATCACCCATACTATGAGTTTGTGGACTCTACTGTTTCATTTACTCCTGCTGCTGATGATTATCGGGATTCAAATGGGAAGTATCTAAACTTAAAAACAATTTGGACAACCACTTCTGCTCGTGAGGTGGATATATTATTTTACCTAATACATGAACCAACAACCAAAGAAGGCACAACTAGAGCTGATTTTGGTGGTGCTACGGATTTTGAATTTGGCATAGAATTACACATCGGTGAACATGAGGATTAGCCTCTTGATGATCACAAACATGTTAAATTTCATAAATTAATAAATTTTGAATTACAGTTTACAGTTTGTAAAGTGTAACTGCAAAAGCTTTTTATATAAAATCAAGACTGTAGTCAATATGATATTATTGACTACAGGTTTTGTTTTTTCCCAAGATTGTAATCTTAAATTTGAGGGAAGAGTAATTGATTTATATAGCGAAAAACCCTTACAGGCTGCAGTTATTGAAGTTTTGGGAACGAATTACAATACAATTACCAACAACAATGGTCTTTTTGTTCTTAAAAACCAATGCAAAAATCCAATTAGATTAAAAATTTCACACATAAATTGTGAAGATTTATTCGCTACCATAAATATTGAGGAGTCAGAAAATCAGTTATTTTATTTAGACCATAAAATCCAGGCTTTAGATGAAGTTGTGGTAGCTGAAAAAAAAAGTTATAGTTATAATACAACTGCCAAAATTTATTCTTTAGATGAGTTGCAAAAGGATCGTTATTCCAATAAAGGTCTAGCTGGAGCATTGGAACAAATTAGTGGTGTAAATACACTTTCTACAGGAAGTAATGTGGCAAAGCCTGTAATTCACGGGATGTTTGGAAGTCGCGTTGGAATTATCTACAATGGAATAAATCTGGAAAATCAACAATGGGGACAAGATCATGCTCCAAACATTGATATTTCGGCTTTTGAAAACATTCGATTAATTAAAGGCGCTAGTGCATTAAGGTATTCCGGTTCTAATCCAGGTGGTGTAGTTATTCTTGAATCTAAATTACCGAAAAAAATAGATTCATTGTATGGTAAAACCATAATTAATGGAATGACAAGTGGACAGGGTGTTAATATTGTAAGCTCATGGGTGAAATCTTACAAAACAGGTAATTACTTTAAAGTCCAAGGGACATTAAAAAAGATTGGGGATCTTTCAGCACCAAGTTATGTACTATCAAACTCTGGTGTTAATGAGAAAAACATGTCTTTTACTTTTGGTAAAAACAATGCAGACAATAACTGGAAAATATATTTTAGTTACTTCAATAATGAAATTGGTATACTCAAAAGTGCTCACGTAGGAAACGTTGGTGATTTATTAAGAGCTATCGAATCAAATGAACCTGGAGTAATAAATCCTTTTTCATATGCTATAAATTATCCCAAACAAAAAAATAATCACCTTACAAGCAGTATTGACTTTCAAAAAGTTTTTAATTCCAATAGCAAATTGAATTTAAAATACAGCTTTCAAAAGAACAAGAGGAAAGAATTCGATTTAAGAATTGGTTCAGTTAGAGACGTTGCAGCGCTTAATTTAAATTTAAATACTCATAATTTCAACACTAATTATCAAAGAAACTTTCCTGAAGGAGAAATTGACTCAGGGCTTTTTTTTGAAATTCAAGATAACTTTTCAACAACAGGAACTGGTGTCAAACGTCTTATTCCAGATTATTTAAAAACAAGGTTAGGAGCATATTTTACTACATCGATTAAAAAGTATTCTAGTATAGATTTAGGATTTGGATTTAGATATGAGCATAATAGCAATGATGTTCAAAAATACTATCACAACAATCTTTGGAATTCTGAAAACTACGAAGAATTACTAGGGCAATATGTTATAGATGAAGTATTCAATCAAAAGCTTATCCGACGTAAAATAGTTTTTAACACCATTTCATTCAATGCTGGCATATCATTTGAATTATTTGATTATTACAATTTAGGTATTCAATATAACTTTGTACAGCGTGCACCAGACATTGCAGAAATGTTTAGTGATGGTTTGCATCATGCTTTAGCTTCAATTGAATATGGAAATCCTTTTCTTAAAAAAGAAACAACTAATAAAATTTCACTTGATTTTGATAAAAACATAGGTTCTTTTAGATACAACATAAGTCCCTTTTTGATTTTTGGAAAAAATTATATAATAGTTCAACCAAAAGGGTTTGAACAAACAGTAAGAGGTGCTTTCCCAGTTTGGAAATATCAGCCATTAAATGTTATTATAAGAGGATTTGATTTTGATTTACTTTACAATTTAAATGATGAAATTACATTTTCACACAATACTTCATTGGTAGATGGCTTTGAAAACAATACAAAAACTCCACTCGTAAGTATCCCCCCCCTTACTATGAAAAATGAAATACAATTTTCAATTCCAAATTGGAAAAGATTTTTTATAATTTTAAATAGTAAGAATGTTTTCCAACAAAAATCATTTCCTGACAATAATTCAGTTACATCAATATTTGAAAATGGATCTAGAGTTGATAAAATTGTTGACATTAGTACTCCACCTAAAGGATATCATAATCTAGGCTTAGATTTAAATTGGGGGCCTTATAATCTTTCTAATATGAAATTAAACATATCCCTTTCTTTTGATAATATTTTAAACACTAGTTATCGGGATTATCTAAATAGATTAAGGTTTTACGCTGATGAAATGGGCAGAAATGTTATGCTTCAAATCAAAATACAACATTAATAATTAAGCCACTATCACTTTGAATATATTGTGCTTCACTGATTTTTAAGTCTAGATGAGTGGTTGCGTAATAACTTCAGCACTTTTGGTGAAATTACGGCTGCACAATAAGGTTGATTGCTGTTGCGCGTATAATAATCTTTGTGCTCGATTTCAGCTGGATAAAACACATCAAAAGCTTTAATTTCCGTAACTATAGGATCATTAAACTTTTTTTCTTTTGTCAATAAATCTATAAGTTTTTCTGACTGTAATTTTTGTAGTCCATCGTGGTAGTAAATTCCAGATCGATATTGTGTACCAATATCTGCACCCTGACGGTTTAGCGTAGTTGGATCGTGGGTATCAAAGACAACTTCCAAAAGTGATATAAACGAAATTTTATCTGGGTTGTATTCCACTTGAACACAT
>DLPY01000039.1 GCA_002478685.1 Flavobacteriaceae bacterium UBA7446 | reverse complement strand
CTCAAAAATTCAAAAAGGCATTGTTAGACATTCAATATAATAATACTGAAGATCCCTTTGGGT
Source organism: Flavobacteriaceae bacterium UBA7446 (assembly GCA_002478685.1). GTDB lineage: Bacteria > Bacteroidota > Bacteroidia > Flavobacteriales > Flavobacteriaceae > UBA7446. The sequence goes on along the minus strand of DLPY01000039.1, from coordinate 2,734 downwards.
GGCGTTATAAGGTTTGTGACTAGCTCAAAAACTGCTTTAGATTAGGCTTACGGTACTCTGGTCCTTTCATCACCTTCCCGTCTTCTCTGTAAATAGGTTTTCCGTCGGCACCTAGCTTACTCATATTACTTTGCTGAATTTCATCAAAAACTTCTTCAATAATATGGTGCATACCGTGGCTGAGTATCGTACCACACAATATATATAGCATATCGCCAAGGGCGTCTGCCACCTCAACTAAGTCATTTTTATTAGCTGCGTCGAGATACTCATTGTTTTCTTCTGCCATGAGTTTGTGACGTAGGATATTTATCTCCTCAGAAATATGTGCAGTAGGTGTATTTGCCATACCTACACCAAAAGCGTTGTGAAATGCTGCAACAGCATCTAATTGTTTTTGCATTTTTTTATAGTTTCGCTAAAAATAACGCTATGTTCTCCACGGGTCAATTGATTTTTGCACTTTTTTTTGTTTTCGCCTTTACCATTGTCATTATATACAGCTATTCCAAAGACAAACAAATGAGTAAAGCATACTTTAAAGGTAGCTTTTGGGTGCTGATTGGGTTTTTGATATTTGTAGGGCTTTTAGTGGGATTAAAGAGCATCGTATAAATGGGTATTCAATCTTTAGTAATCGTTTTTGTTGGTGGCGGTTTTGGCAGCATGGCTCGATATGGCATTTCTAAACTTTTACATCAAATTTCGATTGATTTTCCATGGGCTACACTTTGTGCAAATGCCATTGGTTGTTTGATTATCGGTATGCTTATGGGAGGTTTTCATTCTTCAGGCTTATTGAGCGAACATCAAAAGCTTTTACTTGTTACTGGATTTTGTGGGGGTCTAACTACTTTCTCCACCTTTACTTTTGAAAATTACGCCTTTATTAAGGGGGGACAGTTGATACATTTCTTTGGTTATTCACTTTTAAGCTTTGGACTTTGTCTGGGATTTGTTTTGTTAGGACATTATTTAATAAAGCCTTTCTAATTATTTTATCCATTTTTTAAATTTTCATAAGCACACTGCCATTTTTTAGGGGTATATCGGCAATATAATGTCTTAAAATATATTAAAATCTAAAATTAATAGGGTGTAATTTTATATTTTAATAAAAAAATCATATGAACCCACTAAAATATGGGGGTATAGATTTTTATTAACCTACATTTGGAAAGATTAATTAAATAATTGAATCATCAAAATAATAACTAAATATATAATACGATGAAAAACTATATTAAATCATTTTTGACATTAACGCTTGTAGTAGCAATGGTAACTATATTTGGAAGCCATAATGCGCAAGCTCAGGAAGAACCTACTTTTAGTGTGTCGGGTACAATTGACACCTATTACAGAAGTAGCGAGTTTGCTCCCAGCACTTCTTTTGCTAACCTTAATGGTTTTGCATTAGGTATGGCAAATATTGTTCTTTCTTATGAAGGAGAAAAGTCTGGTTTTGTTGCTGACTTAGTTTATGGACCTAGAGGTGCGGACGCCGTGTTTGGCTCTCAAACAGAGCTTGCTGACGGAACGATTATAAGCGGACAATCTTCAATTGTGAATCAATTATACGTATACTACAATGTAAGCGATAGCTTTACGTTAACATTAGGTAACTTCAACACCTTCTTAGGATATGAAGTAATTTCACCTGCTGCCAACTTTAACTATTCTACATCATATATGTTCTCAAACGGGCCGTTCTCACACATAGGTCTTAAANCAGACATTTCAGTTTCTGATGATGTATCCTTAATGCTTGGCGTATTAAATAGTACTGATGCAACAGAGTCTCAACCAATTGGCGATGACTATATGTTTGGTGCGCAGTTAGGTCTATATGGACAGTACATCAACTTACTTACTGGACAAGGAGCTACACAAATCGATTATACAGGTGGTTTTGATCTTTCTGATAGCTTCTTTGTTGGGATTAATGCTACCAAGTATGAAGATGATGGTGCTGAGTGGTCTGGGTTGGCACTTTACCCTCAACTTTCAATGTCTGATTCTTTCGCAATTGGTCTTAGAGGAGAAACATTTGACATTAAAGACGACAATACATTCACGTCATTAACGCTAACTGGAAGTTACTCTTCTGGAAATTTCACATTTAAACCTGAAATTAGAATTGATAGCGCTGATAAATCAGTTAGTACTTGGAGTGCTGATGGTACAGACAGCTTATCATCATTCGTTGTTGCTGCTATTTATTCATTTTAGAAATTTAAATACTTAACATATGTCACTATTAACAACATTATCTTATACCATTAGCACAGCAGCAGCTGTTGATGCTAATGAAGATTTCACAATACTGTGGATTCTTCTATCGGGTATCCTTGTTTTCTTTATGCAAGCAGGATTTACCTTGCTTGAATCTGGAATGACGCGTGCAAAAAACGCGGCCAACATTGCCATGAAAAACTTCATGGATATTAGTGTAGGAACAATTAGTTTCTGGGCTTTAGGATACGGTTTAATGTATGGAACTAAGGGCTCTATGGGAATATTTTCTGTAAGTGATTGGTGGTTCAACCCTGGTGCTGGCGCACACGATGTATTCTTCCAAACAGTATTTGCTGCTACCGCTGCAACTATTGTTTCTGGTGCGGTTGCAGGAAGAACAAAATACAGCACATACATCATATTTACGCTTTTCTTAACCGCCATTATTTATCCGATTTCTGGAGGATGGCAGTGGTACGGAGACGGTGCTTGGTTA
>DLPY01000064.1 GCA_002478685.1 Flavobacteriaceae bacterium UBA7446 | reverse complement strand
TCTGCTTTACGCTTTTCATTAATTTCTTTTTCAGCGGCAAGTGCTTTTGCTTTTTCGTCAGCTTTTGCCTTTGCTACTTTATCTTTTGCCACCTCATGGCGCGATTGTTTATCAGTTACCCAAGTAGCAAATTTTACCTCTACATCTTCTTCAGAATGCGCTCCCTTACGCACACCATTCACCAAGTGATTTTTGAGTAGTGCACCCGTTTCAGAAAGTAAGTTTCTGGCAGTGTCTGTAGGTTGCGCCCCATTTTGAAGCCAATCTACTGCACGATCTACTTTAATATCTATCGTTGCTGGATTTGTGTTTGGATTGTATGTTCCTATTTTTTCTAGGTAGCGCCCATCTCGTTTTGAGCGTGAATCTGCGGCTACTACCCAATAAAAGGGTTTTCCTTTTTTACCGTGTCGTTGAAGTCGAATTTTTACTGGCATATCAAATTAAATTTTGGGGTGCGAAACCCGTTTTATTAATGCGTGGCAAAGCTACACTATTTTTTGTTTTCACCAAACGTTGATAACTTCATGTTTAGATGTGACCAATTTCGCATATAACTTCGTTAAATTAGTAAACTAATCCTGAGGTATGTTTTTAATCTTTGATACCGAAACCACTGGTTTACCCAAACGTTGGGATGCTCCCATTTCGGATTCCGAGAACTGGCCACGCTGTATTCAAGTAGCTTGGCAGCTTCATGATGCAGCCGGAACCCTCATTGAACACAAAGACTTTATTGTTACCCCAGGTGGTTATGATATCCCTTTTGAATCAGAACAAATTCATGGCATTAGTACTGCATTAGCAAAAAAGCAAGGGACTCCTATTTCCGATGTGTTGACTGCATTTGAAGGAGCACTATCAAAAACACAGTATGTAGTGGGGCACAATGTAGGATTTGATGTAAATATCATTGGCGCAGAACTACACCGACTCCAACGCAACACCTCTGTTACTACAATTCCCGTCTTGGATACATGTACTGAAGATACGGCAATTCTATGCCAACTTCCGGGAGGTAGGGGTGGTAAATTTAAACTGCCAACGCTAACAGAGTTATACAGGCATCTTTTTCAGGAGAGCTTTAAAGAAGCACATAACGCTACTGCAGATGTTGAAGCTACTGCGCGCGTGTTCTTGGAGCTTATACGGCAAAACAAATGTTCTTATTTCAACGTGGGAGAATCTGCTTCTTTGGTGGGACGAATTCAAGATTCCTATCCAAATCAAGTCCCCCTTGTAGGCTTAACGCATGAAAACCTAAAAGCGGCGTCAGCAAAACTTGTACAAAAAGTGCAATCTCCACCCCAGAAGTCTACACCACTCACACAGACTATTTCAGATTTTGCTTTTGCACATTTGCACACTCTATCACAATTTTCGGTGTTGCAATCTACTATTCGGTTAAATGAGCTTGCCGAAACAGCAGATAAACTCGAAATGCCTGCCGTAGCCCTAACAGATTTGGGTAATTTAATGGGCGCATTTCATTTTGTAAAAGCAGTCAAACAAGTAAATGCCCAACGGGCAGAGCAGGACCAAAGATTGCCTTTAAAAGCCATTGTTGGGATTACGCTTAATGTTTGTGAAAATCATCAAGACCGAAGTCGTAGAGACGATGGCTACCAAGTGGTGTTTTTGGCAAAAAATAAAGCAGGATATCAAAATCTATCCAAATTATCTTCTCTGGCATACACCCAAGGATTTTATTACGTACCTCGTGTGGATAGAAATTTGATTCAACAGTACAAAAAAGACATTATTGTACTTACTGGAAATGTCTATGGCGAAGTGCCGTCAAAGCTGCTTAATGTTGGTGAAAAGCAAGCGGAAGAAGCCCTTTTGTGGTGGAAGGAACAATTTGCTGATGACTTGTATATTGAAATTATGCGTCATGGACAAAACGATGAAGATCGGATCAACCCTGTGCTAGTACAGTTTTCTCAAAGGCATAACGTAAAATTGGTTGCCACTAACTCAGTATATTATTTGAAGCAAGATGAGGCCAATGCGCATGATATTCTGCTGTGCGTTAAAGACGGAGAGAAGCAAGCAACTCCTATTGGAAAGGGACGAGGTTATCGCTATGGTTTGCCTAATCAAGAATATTACTTTAAAACGCCTGAGCAGATGCGAGAAGTTTTTGCTGATTTGCCACAGGCTTTGGAAAGCATTTCAGAAATTATTGATAAGGTAACGCCTTTCGATTTGGCGCGAGATGTACTTCTACCCAAGTTTGATATTCCCACTCAATTTATTACACAAGAAGATGCGAATCAAAGCGGGAAACACGGCGAAAATGCCTATTTACGACACCTGACCTATGAAGGCGCAAAAGATCGTTACAGAATTTTAAACGATGCGCTTAAAGAACGTATTGATTTTGAGTTGGGCGTAATTGAAAACACGGGATATCCAGGTTATTTTTTGATAGTGCAAGATTTTATTGCTGCCGCCCGAAATATGGGAGTATCTGTTGGTCCTGGACGAGGTTCGGCTGCGGGCTCTGTAGTAGCGTATTGTTTAAAAATAACTAATATAGACCCCATCAAGTACGATTTGCTTTTTGAGCGCTTTCTCAACCCAGACCGTGTGAGTTTGCCTGACATTGATATTGATTTTGATGACGAAGGGCGTTCAAAAGTCATGGATTATGTGATTGAAAAATATGGCGCAAATCAGGTGGCACAAATTATCACCTACGGTACAATGGCGGCAAAATCTAGTATTCGAGATACGGCACGAGTATTGGATTTGTCTTTGGGTAATGCCGATAGAGTAGCCAAGCTAGTGCCCAACATGAAGCTGAAAAAGATTTTCAATACGGAAAATAAAGCATTGAAAGAAAATTTACGCGCAGATGAATTTACTCGAGTGGTGCAATTAAAAGCCATTGCCGAGGGCAACGACCTTGAGGCAGAAACGCTAAAACAGGCGCAAGTCCTTGAAGGTTCGTTACGCAACACAGGTATTCACGCCTGTGGCGTTATCATCACGCCCGACGACATTACCGAATTTGTTCCAATTGCAACTGCCAAAGATTCGGACCTTTACGTTACTCAATTTGACAATGCTGTGGTGGAAGATGCAGGGTTGCTAAAAATGGATTTCTTAGGGCTAAAGACGCTTACCCTCATTAAGGATACGGTCAAACTTGTAAAATATCGACACAATATCGACTTAAATCCAGATACTTTCCCGTTGGATGATGCACCCACTTATGCATTATTTCAGCGCGGTGAAACGGTTGGTATTTTTCAGTACGAAAGTGCAGGAATGCAAAAATACCTTCGGGATTTAAGCCCCAATGTATTTGAAGATTTAATAGCGATGAACGCTTTGTATCGCCCGGGACCGCTAGAATATATTCCAAGTTTTGTGCGTCGAAAAAATGGTCAAGAAGAAATCACTTACGATCTGCCTGCCATGGAGCAATACCTCAAGCAAACTTATGGTATTACGGTATATCAAGAACAAGTGATGCTGCTGTCGCAATCGTTGGCAGGCTTCAGCAAGGGTCAAGCGGACGTGTTGCGCAAGGCCATGGGGAAAAAGATTTTTGCACTGCTAGAACAATTAAAACCACAGTTTTTAGATGGCGGTGAGGAGCGAGGGCATCCAAGAGAAACCCTAGAAAAAATATGGAAAGACTGGGAAGCGTTTGCTTCCTATGCGTTTAACAAATCACACTCCACTTGCTATGCGTGGGTCGCATATCAGACGGCATATTTAAAGGCAAACTATCCTGCTGAATATATGGCTGCGGTGCTTTCTAACAACATGAACGACATCAAGCAAGTCAGCTTTTTTATGGAAGAGTGTCGTAGAATGGGAATTTCAGTGCTTAGCCCTGATGTTAACGAATCGTTCTATAAATTTACGGTAAATGACCAGGGTGCTATACGCTTTGGTATGGGAGCTGTTAAGGGGGTAGGGCATGCTGCCGTGAAAACCATTGTAGAAAACCGTAAAGAAAAGCCGTACTCCTCTATTTTTGATTTAACCCAACGTATTGATTTGCGGGCGGCAAACAAAAAATCCTTTGAAAGTTTGATTTTGGCAGGTGGTTTTGACTCGCTCTCATCGGCGCATCGGGCGCAGTATTTTCATCATAATGGTGACGGGGTAAGTTTCGTAGAAAAGGCATTGCGCTATGGCGCACAACACCAAGAAAATGAACAGTCGGCACAGGTGAGCTTATTTGGAGCAGATTCAATCGCTAGTATTCCCACGCCCACGCTTCCCAATTGTGAACCGTGGGGCGCTTTGCATACCTTAAAGCAAGAAAAAGAAGTGGTCGGGATTTATCTTTCGGGTCACCCCTTAGACGATTTTGCTCTCGCTATGAAGCATTTTTGCAATGCCAAAGTGGGCTTATTCAACGACCTTGAACCCTTAGTTAATAAAGAAGTCAGCTTTGGCGGTATGGTGGGTGAAGTGGAGCACCGTATATCCAAAAATGGCAAAGGGTGGGCGATATTTTCTCTTGAAGATTTTGAGGAATCCTACGAGTTTAAAATTTTTGGTGAAGAGTATTTAAAATATCGACACTTTTTGGTTTCAGATAGCTTTATCCATGTAAAAGCTCTAGTTAGGGAAGGCTGGCTTAATAGAGAAACAGGAAAGCGCGGAGATCCCAGATTGCAATTCAATGCATTTCAACAATTACATGATACATTAGCTACATATACCAAAAAAATCACATTGCAATTTGATGTAGCGCATATAGACGAACAATTGTTAAAATTTTTAGAACAATTATTTAAAGAAAACAAAGGAGACCACAAGGTAGATATGACGTTTTATGAAACGGAGGACAAATTAAAATTGACTACTGTAAGCCGAAAACTTAAAGTTCATGTTGGCGAGTCCCTCTTAGCGGCATTTGACGACTATCCAGTTGCATATAAATTAAATTAAGTATCAAAAACCAAAATGTGTGGATAACAATTGCTGATGCTACGGCATCCTTTTTTGAAAAAAAAGGTAGTACATTTGATTACCTAAAATTATAATGATATGGCGTTAGAAATTACAGATGCGACCTTTGATGAAGTTGTACTAAAGTCCTCACAACCTGTGTTGGTTGATTTTTGGGCAGAGTGGTGTGGCCCTTGCCGCATGGTTGGTCCCATCATTGACGAGCTTAGTCAAGATTACGAGGGCAAAGCTGTTGTTGGAAAGGTAGACGTGGACAACAACCAAGAGTTTGCTGCTAAATATGGTGTAAGAAATATTCCAACGGTTTTGCTTTTTAAAAATGGAGAGTTGGTAGATCGTAAGGTTGGTGTGTCTCCAAAAGCTGTTTATGCTACTGCGATAGAAGAGCAACTCTAATCAAAATGTTTTTTGCGTTTGTGTATCCGAAAATGCGGTGTATATTTGCACGCATCTAACGCAAATGGTCTGGTAGTTCAGCTGGTTAGAATACATGCCTGTCACGCATGGGGTCGCGGGTTCGAGTCCCGTCCAGACCGCTAAGTACATCAAGTACTTTTGAAATCAACGTGTTGTGTTGCTTACAAATAATTATTTGTAAGAGGTTCGTAGGTGAACCCATGAGAAGCTTTCCTGAATTGGAGGGCTTTTTTGCTTTAAAAGAAGATTTTAAATGCCCCTCTGCTGCTCAAATTCAAATAACCTAAGTTGGAAAAAGGAGGCAGATGCTAAAATGTGATCAAAGATATCTGCAGAAATCGCTTCGTGTTTTTCCCACATTTTATCAGAAGTAAAAGCATAGACTTCTAGGGGAATGCCATTTGGTGTGGGTGGAAGTTGCCTACACATGACCGTAAGTTTTTTATTGATGCTCGGATGTTGTTCCAAATAGGTTTGGATATACGATCGAAATAATCCAATATTGGTAAGGTTTCTGCCATTTAACGGAACGGATGTGTTGGCTTTGAGAGCTTTGTTATAGGCTTCAATCTCTGCTTTTTTTTCTTGCACTACCGATTTAAATCGCTCCAATTGTGCAATACTAGTCAACTCTTCATTGCTTAAAAATCGCACCGAAGATGCGCGAATGTACAGCGGACGTTTGATGCGCCTGCCTTCCGATTCGCTCATGCCGCGCCAGTTTTTTATAGAACTTGAAAGCAATTTATAGGTAGGAACAGTTGTAATGGTATTGTCAAAATTTTGAATTTTTATTGTTGAAAGGTTGATTTCAATGACGTTGCCGTCGGCCCCATAAGATTCCATAGTAATCCAGTCGCCAATTCGCACCAAATCATTTGCTGCAATTTGGATACTTGCTACAAAACCTAAAATAGAGTCTTTAAATACCAGCAATATGACTGCTGATAGCGCACCAAGACCTGTGAAAAAATATACTAAGTCCTTTCCCGAAAGAATGGAAAAAGCAAGGAGTAGTCCAATACCCCACAAAAAAATCATAACAACTTGAATGTAGCTTTCTATGGGTTTATCTTTAAACTGCGGGCGGTTTTGCAATTCTTGTTTGAGAGTACGTAACAAGCTACGAATAGTAACAATCGCTACAAAAACGGCATACACATCAATAATTGCGGTCAACCAGCTTTCAACAATGGTATTCCCATTTGCCCATAACCCAATCAATGCACTTAGGAAAAAATAGGGCACAAAGCGCGATATATTTTTTGGAAACTTGTTTTCTACCAGAGTATCGTCAATGGTTGTTTTTGTGGAAGCGGAAATGCGGTGAAAAATACTGACCAAAAGGAATCGCGCAAATACACGTAATAACCAAGCGATGATTAGTAAGATTAAAGAAAGCAAGACAAAGTCTGCCCACCAAGCCAATGCAGCAGACCAGCCGAGCTCAGATAAGAAGTCGTAAATTATATGCACAAAGCTAAATTAGTTAATTATCGCATACAAATACTATATTTAACTATCCAAAAAAAACGCCCGCACTTAAAAAAAGTGCGGGCGTCAAAACAATAACCAATAAAAATGTTACAACATTACATTATTATTAACACACTAATCGTGCCAAAGTTATTTTTATTAAGACTTTCTACGATATTTTTTGTTGCCATGCTTTGTAATTCGGAAAAAAGTATCGCTCAAAACAAAGCGTCTTTTGACATTAAAATTGAGAGAATTGAGTATATTGATGCTGACACAGAAAAACACACTAATTTAAATTCGAATAGTCAAAAAAAAGAACTAAGGTTGTCTCGAAATTACAATCATGTCCACATTGAATTAGAAGAAAGTCCAAATATCAAATATACTTATAAGGTAACGAATGAGACAGGTTTCGGAGATTGGAAAAAATCAACTAACGAAATCCATTTAGTAGGTCTTTCAAGAGGTAATCACTGGTTGTACATTCGCGGTAAAAGCAACGAACAAATATCTAATTTATTAGAGTTCAAAATATTTGTTTCTACTCCTTTCTATTTAAAATGGTGGTTTATCTCCCTTATAATTGTTGTGATTGTGATTGTTTTTTATATGTTTTTGGTTTTGGAAGCTAAACTACTTAAAGAACGTAGAGATCGTAACCTTCAAGTTTCCAATTTAGAAGCCAAAGCATATCGGGCACAAATGAATCCCCATTTTATTTTTAATGCTTTAAATGGCATGCAAACCGCTATGATTTTGGGCGGAGAGGAGGAGTTTAACAAATATATTACGTCGTTTTCAAAGCTTATTCGAAACACCATTGAAATGAGTAGCGTTGACCGTATTTCCATTACAGATGAAGTTGCTTATATCACCAATTATGTAGAGTTGCAAGGACATAGACTGGAGCAAAAAATTGATTTGGAGTTTAATATTGACTCAGAAATTGATCAAAACGAAGTGTTTTTGCCTTGTATGATGCTTCAACCCATAGTGGAAAATTCCATTGTTCATGGTATTATTCCCAAAAAAGAAAAAGGAAAAATTACGATAGATTTAGTTAAAGAGAACGAAATGCTAAAAGTTTGTGTAACAGATAACGGTATTGGAAGAAAAGCTGCTGCCAAACAAAGAGAAAAATACGCCAAGCATAAGTCGTTTGCTACGCAAATTATGCGTGATAGAATGGATATAATTAATTTTTACAACGAGAAAAAGATTAAGTTTAGCATAGAAGATTTATATAATGACAACGGAACTGCTGCTGGCACAAGAGATATACTCTATGTTCCTCTAGGCCTTAAAACGCGTCATTAATTAGCTCGTTATAATGCAAACATGTTGTGTAGCCTTTGTTGGCAAAATAGGTTAGTGTAGTTGTATCTCCACATGCTAAGATAAAATCCCCACCCCAAGCTCCGAGGCTTTTTATAGCCCCTTTAAAATCAGCAAAAAGACGTTTTTGCACTGGAGTTTCGCCAATTAAATCCCCAACAATTTGTTCGTGTTGCCATATCAATTCTTGAAAATCTTTCAGATTGATTTCCTTCAAAAACGCTGAGGTTATCACATCTATTTCCTTAATTTTTGATCCGGTTAGTTTGGTTTTATCAAATGCTGCTACTGCCTTTTGAGTGTCTTGCTTTTGGTTTAGGTGCACAAAAAACAACTGCTCTTTAAAAACAGGAGAAAAATTTACAGGCGTAACGGAAGGTTGTAATGACTTTGTGCGTCTATAAACCAATGCACTTTTTGACGTTGCACATGCAATATCATATCCGCTACCACCAAAAACCTGTTGTTGTAACATATATGGATTTACGTTTGCCCATTGCGCCAAAAGTGAAATTAGGGTGGAGGAACTTCCCAATCCCCAAGAGCGGTCAAAATCAAGTGTGGCCGTAAAAGAAAGTCCTGTTGAAGTATTCCAGCAATTTAGATTCTGCTCTCTAAGCGCAAAGAATAATTGCTGCAACCGATCGCCAATTTCATCATGGCGTTTGGGTGTGAATGTGTCGAGATCAAATGTATTGTCGTACCAAATTTTACCAGTACAATCCACACTTTTCCATTGAATCGCATTCCCTTTTTCGGCAACTTCTAACGACTGTCCCAGTTTGGTAGGCACTGCCAATGCGGTTGCACCTCCCAATACAGCATATTCGGCTGTGAGTAATAATTTTCCGCGTGCAAAAAACCTCATTTGGAACGAAGTTTTTCAAGCACTTCTACTACGGCGTGGTGCGATACAGTGTGTTTTTTAAAGTGTTTCAAAACGATTTCTTTTTCGTCTGGTGTAGCTTCAAATTGATTTAAGATATTGAGCAAATGCATCTTCATATGCCCTCGTTGAATGCCTGTAGTAACCAAGCTTTTTACGGCTGCAAAATTTTGTGCCAATCCTGCTACTGCAATAATTTGCATCAATTCCTCGGCATTGGGTAAGCCCATTAGTTCGTGACACCATTGTACCATGGGGTGCAGTTTGGTAAGCCCACCTACGGTTCCAATTGCCAATGGTAGCGTCAGTGAAAAGTGAAAAATCCCATCTTTAATTTCTGCTTTAGACAAACTGCGGTATTGCCCGCTACTAGCAGCATAGGCGTGCACCCCTGCAGCTACGGCTCTAAAATCGTTTCCACTGGCAATCACTACGGCATCAATACCATTCATAATGCCTTTGTTGTGGGTTACCGCACGATAAGGCTCTACTTCGGCAATGAGAACGGCTTGCACAAACTTTTCTGCGAACAACTCACTTTCAGCCACATTGGTCAGCAATTCTGCTACAGGATATGATACGGAGGCCTCTACCAAGCAATTGGGCACATGGTTAGACAAAATACTCATGACCACTTCTATGGCTTTTTCATTTTCCAAAAAATCAGCGTATTGCGCTGCCAGCTCTAGTAGTGTTTTTGCCAATTGCTCTAAACAGGAATTTATAAAATTCGCACCCATGGAGTCTTTGGTGTCAAAGCGTACATCGAGTTGAAAATAGCCATCCAAAAGGGTGGTTTTGTCCAACAGTTTTAAAGATGTAATGCCCCCACCACGAGCGCGCATATTTTTGGTAATGGAGTCAGTAGATTGTAAAAGTATTGTTTTGTGTGTGCTAAAAAATGTTTGAAGGGTATTGGGGTTTCCATCAAATATAAAATGCACCTGACCCACTTTTTCAGTGCCTAAAATACGTGCTTGAAAGCCACCTTTGGTTGCCCAAAACTTTGCCGCATTAGCGGCGGCTGCCACTACTGAGCTTTCTTCAATTGCCATGGGAATGGTCAACGTTTTTCCATTAATGATAACGTTAGGTGCAACGCCAAGGGGCAGGTAAAAATTAGTGATGGCATTTTCGATAAAGTCATCGTGGAGGCTTTGCCTTTTGGTATCGGGATGGGTGTAGGTTTCTAAAAGAGCGGTTGCCTGTTGAGAATTATTAAACTGTTCACTAATCCAAGCGATTCTTTCCACTTTGGTTTTTTTAGAAAACCCTGAAACCAATGCCTTTTGCCCTTTTTGATTGCTCATGGGGTAAAGATACGGATGTCTTTACAGTTCTAATCATTCCCTCAAAAATCTTATATTAGCCCAACAACAACTTAATTATGGAAGCACAGTTTGGCGGTTCTGCCTTAAATCAACGTACTATTCTTAGCCATCCCTTAGGGTTATTTGTTTTATTTTTTACCGAAATGTGGGAGCGCTTTAGCTACTACGGTATGCGCGCTATTTTGGTGCTTTTTCTCACCTCATCTCTTATGAATGACGGCTGGGCATGGTCTAGTGAAGATGCCTTAGTCTTGTATGGGTGGTACACGGGCTTAGTATATTTGACCCCAATTTTAGGTGGTTTTTTAGCAGATAAATTTTTAGGATATCGCAATGCTACCGTGTTGGGAGCATTCATTATGACTCTTGGGCATGCTTCTATGGCACTAGAAACTTTTACAGAATCCTTTTTCTACCTTGGTCTTGGATTAATGATTGTTGGAAATGGATTTTTTAAACCTAATATCTCGTCTATTGTAGGACAGTTGTATAAAGATGGTGATAAGCGTAAAGATGGCGGCTATACTATTTTTTATATGGGTATCAATGCAGGTGCATTTTTAGGAATTTTGTTGTGTGGTTATATTGGCGAAAAAGTAGGGTGGCACCTTGGTTTTGGTTTGGCTGGCATTTTTATGTTTTTTGGAATGTTGCAGTTCTGGTTTGCGCAAAAGATATTTGGTAATATTGGATTAGCGCCAAAAAAATTAGCTGCAGCTAATAATGCCACTGAAGAAACTAAATCTCCCTCCAATGGTTTTACGAAAGTAGAAGTGGACAGGCTACTTGTCATTATTGTTTTTTCTATTTTTACTATTTTCTTTTGGTGGGCATTTGAACAAGCAGGTGGTTCCATGACCATTTTTGCCAAAGACTTTACCCAACGAACATTGGTGGGCGATGCCTCGTTAATTTTTAAAGTTTCAAACACAATAATTACCTTGGTTCCTATGGTAATACTTACAGTGGTTTTATATGGCTTGTTTCGTAAAATGATAGGCAGTTATTTGCTTTCTAATGTGTTTTTGGGAGCCAGTTTTGTGATTATTTGGAGTATTGTCATTTGGATGATTAATCGTGAGTTTGCTGCTACGGCAACTGAAATTCCAGCGTCATGGTTTTCGGTTTTAAATTCATTGTTTATCATTTTATTGGCACCATTATTTTCTAAAATTTGGGCGTCAAAATTAAATCCAAGCGGACCTATAAAGTTTGCTATTGGCCTTATTTTACTGGGTACGGGTTTTGCTTTTTTAGCTCTCGGCGCTTGGGGTATTCCTTTGGGTGCAGAAACCGCTAGTGTAAGTATCATATGGCTGATTTTAGCCTATTTATTTCATACGATGGGAGAATTATGTGTGTCTCCAGTTGGTTTATCATATGTTAGTAAATTAGCTCCGCTCAAGCTTGTTGGACTAATGTTTGGTTTCTGGTTTGTATGTAGTGCCATTGCCAACTACTTAGGTGGTAAAACAGGTAGTTATATAGACAAAATTTCTGAAGCCTATGGTCTTTCTAACTTCTTTTTAATTTTCTTTATTATTCCTGTTTTGGCAGGAATTTTGATGATATTATCAAAACCTATTTTAATTCGCAAAATGCATGGTATCCATTAAAAAAAGTGTACCCTTTTTCTTCTTACTTTTATTTAGTTCTACATGTTTTGCCCAAGTAAAATGGTACTCTCTTGATGAAGCATTGGCAGCTCAAAAGAAAACCCCTAAACCCATTATGCTGGATGCTTACACGGTTTGGTGCGGTCCGTGTAAACTGCTAGATAAAAACACCTTTGGAAATGACGACGTGAGTGCATATTTGAACACCCATTTTTATCCTGTAAAATTCAACGCTGAAGGTAATGAGAAATTAACTTATCAAGGGCAAACCTTTGACAATCCATATTTTGACCCAAAACGCGCCAAGTCCCGTAACGCCACGCATAACTTCACCCGTTACTTGAGAGTTTCTGGTTATCCAACACTTGTGTTTTTTGATGAAAAAGGGAATTATATTACCCCCATTGTAGGGTATTTAAATCCGAAGCAGATTGAGATTTACCTCAAACTAATCCATAAGCAAGACTACAAAAGCATCAAATCTCAAGAAGATTTCACGGCGTACATCAAAAATTTTAAGTATCAGTTTAAAGGATAAGCCCCTTGTGTTGCCGTAGCGTGAAAACGGATACCCTTTGCTGCACAGGTTTTTTGCCACCGCTCCACAAAAGAGGGAAAGTTGCTACCGTCTGCGATAATAATTTGTGGTGCAATACTATCAATCAGTTCTTCCAAATGTATTTTTGGACTTTGTCGAAGCAATACAGATTGGTAGGTTCCCATTCCTCGATAAACCCCCAAACTATCTACTATGAGCAGGTTGGTGTATGCGTGTTGAATGGGTTGATATCTGATGTTTTTTAGGCGATAGCGTTGTTTAAATTGTTGAGCCATACGTTTCGCTTTAGGTGTTTGGTTAGCTGCTATTGCGATAACATTATCATTATCCGCTATCAATAGCAATGAATTTTTATACAATTGTGTGATGGTTGCTTTTGGCGGTTTTTCCCAGTCTAAATACAATTGTGCATGAAATATTAAACTGAGCATTCCAAACAACACAATTCTATATTTTTTTGGAGATTGCAACAGATAAAATAAAACCAAAATAGTCATACCAAGCAGTAATGCATCAATGGCTCTAAATGGAATGTATTCCACAAAAAAACCTTCCCATTGTGCAATCCACGCCACGACCCATTGATAGCCCCAAAACACGGTATCTGCTAAAGTAAAAAACCAGTCTGCTGATGAAAAAAAACTCATCACAACACACCCAATTCCAAACATAATGATACCTCCAACAAAGGGAATAAGCACCAGGTTACTTAGCCAAAACAGCATGGGAAATTGATGAAAATAGAACAAACTCAGTGGTAAAACGGACAACTGCGCAATGCCGCCAATACCAATAAGTGCAGCTACATACCGCAACAAAAGATTTTTTTTCACGAACAAGCGTTGCCAATGTGGCATCATCCATACAATACCAAAAACAGCTGCGTAACTTAGTTGAAACCCAACGTCAAAAAGTAGTTGTGGTTGCACAAAAAGTAACACTACAAAACTGACCCAAACGCCTTGCATTCGCGTGTTTTTTCGTTTTAGGGCAAGTCCAATCTGCAAGAAAGAAAACATGGTTACTGCCCGAATGACAGATGCTGCTGCTCCTGTTATAAGTGCAAAACACCACAAAAAAACAATAGGTAATAACGCTGCCAAAACAGTTCCATACCGAATTCGTTTTAGGGGTGCCACTAAAAAGCGGAGTAACAGCAACACCACGCCGATATGCAGTCCAGAAATTGCCAGTAGGTGCATGGCACCTGCCCGCTGATACTGTTGGATACGTTGCTCCGTTAGTTCTTTTTTATTTCCCAAGACAAGTGCCATAACCAAAGCTTTGCTGCCTTTTCGCAAAGAAGTTTTTTTCAGTTTTGAAATCAGTTTTTGTTGTACGGCAAACGCCCAACTTTTTACACTTGATTTGTGCCCAATCGGAATAAAAACCTCATTTGTAAGCACCAGTTTTCGTGAAACACCTTTATGACGCATATAGGTTTTAAAGTCAAAATCCGTTGGGTTTTTTGGAGGTGCTATCGGAACAAATGTTCCATGCACCAAAAGGAGGTCGCCAACAGTAAATTTGTTCTCCAAGTTTGTTTGGAGAAGCGCATTTTCGTTCTGCGTTGTTTTTACCACATATTGATATCCAAAAGCGGTAGTGTTTTGTACTGTTTTGATTTTAATGGTATAATGATTTGGCTTTGAACTAACAGTTACATTTGGTGGTTTGTATCGTATCGTTCCCAACAATAAAAAACATGCGCAACTAGCAAACAAAAAAAGCCTTTTCCATTGTTTAGCGTGACAATAAATCAACGCGGCTGTGCTTGCAACAAATAGAAAAAAAGAAGGCTCGAATCCTGTTTCAGACAGCAGAATTCCCGCGCTAAGCGATAGTGCAATAACTGCTATTGGTGTACTTGGATGAGGCATGCCTCAAATTACAAAAATTATTTTTTGAGCAGTCTTCGGGTTTGGGCATACACCTTTTTCCAATAGCTAGAATCTAATGAAGAAACCATCACCCCCTTTGATGTGGATGCATGAATAAATTGCGGAACACCACCTTTTGTGCTTACCACAATACCAGCGTGGGTTAGTCTTCGCTTTTTAGATGTTCTAAAAAAGACAATATCTCCCTTTTTTGCTCGATCAACTGAAATACGTTTCCCTTTTTTTCGCAATTCGTGTACGGTTCTAGGTACTCGAACACCCTGCTGACGAAAAGCGTTGTGAATCAATCCAGAGCAATCAATGCCACCTTTGGTGTTTCCACCATAGACATAGGGTGTTCCCAAATACCCTTTGGCATAATATACCACACCATCGCGCGGTTTCATTTTGGTGCCTTTTCTAAAACTACCGCAGCTTACAAGACTCACGGCAAGTAGTATAAAAATAAAATTACGCATGAGTTCGTTCCAAAATTAATTTGGCAACAGCAGCACTTGCGCCACTTCCGCCTAATTTTTCCTTTAATGTTTTGTAGGCGTCAAGTTGCGCTTGTCGCTTTACACCAGTCAAAATTTCTGCTAAATCTGTTGCTAATTGTTTTGAGTTGCAATCCGATTGGATACGTTCGGGAACGGCGTTTTTATCTAAAATTAGATTTACTAACGAGATATACGGTAATTTGACCACTTGCTTTCCAATGGCGTAGCTCAACGCACTGGTTTTGTAGCATACCACTTGTGGCACTTCAAAAAGTGCTGTTTCTAGGGTTGCTGTTCCACTAGTGACCAACGCCGCTGCGGCATGAGCTAAAAGAGTGTAGGTATCATTTCTAACAACATATACGGGTAAGCCTTCAAAAAGCGAATCGATTAGATGCGGTGCTGCAGCCACTACAAAACAATAATCGGGAAATTGTTTGGCGGTTGCTACCATCACATCTAGCATTTTTTTTACCTCTTGGGTTCTGCTCCCAGGAAGTAAAGCAATGATGGGTTTGTCTTTGGGTAACTTATGTTGTTTTCTAAAATTGACTTCTGAACCTGTATCAAAATGGGACAATTCGTCTAATAGCGGATGTCCTACAAAATCAACGGGAATGCAGTGTTTTTCTTCAAAAAAAGGCTTTTCAAAAGGCAGAATGATATATAAGTAATCAATAACTCGAGCCATCAATTTCACCCTATTTTCTTTCCATGCCCATACTTGTGGACTTATGTAGTAATGCACCGGGATGCGCTGCGCTTTTGCCCACTCGGCAATACGTAAATTAAACCCCGGGTAATCGATTAATATTAATGCATCTGGTTTAAATTTTGCAATATCCTCTTTACAAAGTTTAATATTGTTCAGAATGGTGCGTAGGTTTTTGGCAACTTCCCAAAAGCCCATAAATGCCAAATCGCGGTAGTGTTTTACTAATGTTGCGCCTTCGGCTTGCATGCGATCACCACCCCAAGCCCTGATCACTGCGGTTGGGTCTTTACCCTGTAATGCTTTGAGCATGTTTGCACCGTGCAAATCGCCCGATGCTTCTCCTGCAATGACGTAATATCTCATCCAAAAAACTTTATGCCAAAGTTAAACAAAGCCCACAAGATGCAGCCCAGAAGAATACCATAAGCCATGGTGTCTTTATTTTTTCGTAGCGCCCAAAAAAAGAGCAACAGGTTTGGAACAGCAGTAAGGGCAGCAAGCCCAGCCAAGGTAGCGGATTGTATTTCTTTCCCTTGCGTGTCAAAAACAATTAAAACAATACCCAACAAAAAAGCGGGTAGACCAATTCCAATAAGTACGCCCAAACGCATAGACAATGTTAAAAATCCCAAGTGTTTAGTTTTTGAATACTGTGATGCGCTGTCATGTCAAAATGCACGGGAACCACACTGACGTAGCCGTTTTCGAGTGCCCATTCGTCTGTATCTTCGCCTTTGTCCTCATTGATAAATTTTCCTGTTAACCAATAATATTCTTTTCCTGTTGGGTCGTTTCGTTTGTCAAATTCTTCTACCCAATACGCCATGGCTTGACGGCAAATGCGAATGCCTTTAATCTCTTTTTCGGGAAGTTTAGGTAGGTTTACATTTAGCACAACACCCTCAGGAATTCCGTTGGCTAGTGCCGATTCGGTAATACGCTTAACAAAAGAGGTTACTTGTGAAAAATCGGCATTCCATGCATAGTCTAGTAGTGAAAAGCCGATAGCCGGGATGCCTTCAATACCCGCTTCTACGGCAGCACTCATGGTGCCTGAATAAATAACGTTAATTGATGAATTAGAACCGTGATTGATTCCCGAAACACATAAATCGGGTTTGCGCTTTAGGATTTCGTGCACACCCATTTTTACACAATCGGCAGGGGTACCCGAACAGGCGTATTCGGTTTGTGTACCGTCGTCAATAGTTAGCTTACTACATCTTAATGTGTTGTTGATGGTAATGGCATGTCCCATTCCAGATTGTGGACTATCCGGTGCAACTACCACCACATCGCCAATGGTGGTCATGACTTTTATTAGGTTTCGCAGACCTGGCGCGCTAATTCCGTCATCGTTGGTAACTAAAATAAGTGGTTTTTTCATTTTTGTTAATTGAAAATTAAAAATACACAATGACAGCGTGATTTAGGTTTAATTTGGGATGATTATCGAGGACTTATCATAAAATTAACAAAAAGTAGTACATTTAACCACGCTATCAGAGACACATATGAGAAAGAAAATTTTAGTTCCCCTAATTTTAGTTGCCTTAGTATTTGTTGCGTGGACACGTTTCAATGCGCCTGTGAATCACAGTTTTTCCAACACTGCATCCAAAGATAAGTTGCTCATGGAGCTTATCACATATTTTATGCAAAGAGGTCATTTTTCTCCAAAAATTATAAATAACAATCTATCTGAAAAACTCCACGCCACATTCTTAGAAGCACTTGATGGACAAAAAAGGTATTTTTTAAAGAAGGATATTATTCAATTTAATAGATACAAATATGCTCTTGACGATGAATTTCGAAGTTTGAATACAGACTTTTTTGATTTGGTGTATGCACGCTATCTTGAGCGTATAGCAGAAGCAGAATTATTTTATGCCGAGTTGTTGGAAAAGCCCTTTGACTATTCCAAAAATGAAGAAATTGATCTCAATTACGTTGAACAAGATTATGCGCTTACGCTGCGTCATCGCACCGAAAAATGGCGTAAGCAACTCAAGTTTTCAACGCTAAATATTTTACATAGTAAACAAGAGGAGGAAGAAAAAAGAGTAGAAAAAGACGCTACTTACACACCAAAAACATTTGCAGAATTGGAAGTTGAAGCCCGTAATATTACACGTGAAAATCTTAAAAATTACTTCTCACTTATGGGTGATTTAAGGCAGGAAGATTGGTTTGGCACCTATTTGAATGCTTTTGTTTCGCAGTTTGACCCGCACTCGGTGTACTTTGCTCCTGTAGATAAAGACAGATTTGATACTTCTATTTCTGGAAAATACGAAGGTATTGGTGCAAGATTAACCAAGCGAAATCAAGCAATAAAAATTGTAGAAATTATTTCTGGAGGTCCTTTATGGCTAGATCAGTCAATCGAGGTTGGCGATCAAATTATGATGGTCAGACAACAGGAAGGTGATCCGGTTGACGTACAGTCTATGCGCCTAGACGATGCCATTGAGCTTATAAAAGGCCCTGCAGGAACTACGGTGTTCCTCACTGTAAAAAAAGTGGATGGAACTGTAGAGGAAGTTTCAATCAACCGTGATATGGTTGTCATGGAGGAATCGTATTTGAAATCCACAATTATTAAAAAGGCAGGGCTGTCGTATGGACTAATCCACTTACCAAAATTCTACATTGATTTTAAGGATTACAAAGAGCGCAACGCTGCAAAAGACATGCAGCAGGAAATTATTCGATTGAAAAAACAAGGGATGAATGGACTTGTTATTGATTTGAGAAATAACGGTGGCGGTTCGTTGCAAACGGTGGTTGATATAGTGGGGTTTTTTATCGATGAAGGCCCTGTGGTTCAGGTAAAGTCTACGTCTGAAAAAAGTAAGGTGCTTAAAGATACAGATGGAAAGACGCTTTGGGAAGGGCCACTTGTGATTATGGTCAATGAACTTTCCGCATCTGC
>DLPY01000021.1 GCA_002478685.1 Flavobacteriaceae bacterium UBA7446 | reverse complement strand
AACGAAATCAACGAATTAGAGCTTTTAAACGGCAACCAAACCATGATTGCCATGACCGATTTTATTTTGAGCAAGGGCAATTTTAGAAATAGTGACAACGCTTTTGTGGGCTCCACAGTGGTTTCTACGCCTATGATGCTCTGTTTAGCAAAGCATTACGGAATCGAGTGCAAACTTGGACTTACAGGCCTTAAGTGGATTGCTCAAATGATAGAGCAATACCCCAACCAAAAATGTCTTGGCGGAGGTGAGGAAAGTTTTGGTTTTATGGTGGGCGATTTTGTCCGCGACAAAGATGCCGTTACTGCTGCTTTGTTGGCCTGTGAATTGGCTGCGGAAGCAAAATCGAATGGAAGTTCGTTTTTCAATACCCTATTATCTACTTACGAAAAATTGGGGCTTTACCAGGAAAAATTGGTTTCGTTAGTTAAAAAAGGAAAGTCTGGAGCAGCAGAAATTGAAAGCTTAATGGAGCAATTCCGTAGTAATCCACCCAAAAGCTTGGACGGCAGTGTTATCACACATCTTGAGGATTATGCAACGGCTACGCGCCATAATTTACAATCGCAAGAAAAAGAAACAATAACTTTGCCAAAAGCCAATGTATTGATTTTTATATCCGAAGATGGCACACGAGTGGCAGCACGTCCAAGTGGAACCGAACCAAAAATTAAGTTCTATGTGAGTGTAAACACCAAGCTTGATTCGGTAGAAAACTACAGAAGCACCAAAGAAATTTTAGATTTAAAAATCAATCATATTTTGGCTGAATTAGGCATATCATGAGTCCAATTCGGTATATTTTACGCTACGCACTACCCTACAAAGGATACATTGTTCTAAACATTGTTTTCAACCTGTTGTATGCGGTTTTTAATGCAATTTCTTTTCTAGCACTCATGCCAATGCTTGAGGTGCTTTTTCAAAAAGGGAAAGTGCCTACTGAAATGCCAATACTAAATGAAAGCATCGCATACAGGGATTATGTTTTTGATTCATTTAGATTTCGGGTTGCACAATATGCAGAAAACAACTCATTAAAAGCTTTGATGTTTGTTATTGGTGTTATTTTAATAACATTCTTTTTGAAAAATCTCTTTAATTATTTAGCTGTATTTTTCATAACATATCTACGTAACGGGGTGATAAAAGATATCCAAACCACCCTTTACACGAAGCTTATTTCATTTCCTGCTAGCTTTCACTCGAACAATAAAAAAGGTGATACCATATCGAGAGTTACTTCAGACGTAACAGAAGTACAGCGTTCATTTCTTAGTGTTTTAGAAATGCTCATCAGAGAGCCTTTGACCATTTTATTTGCACTGGTAGCCATGTTTGCTTTAAGCACAAAACTAACCTTATTTGTTTTGATCTTTATTCCTGTAGCAGGTTGGCTTATTTCAATTGTTGGAAAAAGTCTTAAATCTAGATCTGAACGTGTTCAAAAAGAACAAGGAGAATTACTTTCCTATCTTGAAGAATCATTGACAGGAATTCCTATAATTCAAATTTTTACTGCGGAAAAAACATTTAACAGAAAGTTTACTGCAATTACTAAACGCCTATTTAATTTCTCAAATAAGTTGCAACATAGAGAAAGCTTAGCAAGTCCTATTAGTGAGTTTTTGGGTGTATCCGTAATTGGGGTGATTTTATTTATTGGTGGTAGGCTGGTGTTAGTCGAACAATCTCTAAGTGGTGCAGAGTTTATAGCGTATATGTCACTCGCATACGGAGTACTTACGCCTGCAAAATCGATGAGTAGGGCCATTTATAGCGTTCGAAAAGGAAATGCTGCTGCACAACGCATCATGGAGTATTTGTTTTATCAACCGGATATTCAATCGCCAAAAAATCCTAAAAAGCTTCCCGATTTTTCAAAAGAGATATCGTTTAACAACATTCATTTTAGTTATGGCAAAGAAAATGTCATAAACGGACTCAATTTAACCATTCCCAAAGGAAAATCAGTAGCACTTGTTGGATCTTCCGGAAGTGGAAAAACGACTATCGCCAACCTGTTAGCACGCTTCTACGACCCGCAAAAAGGAAGTATTACTGTAGATGGAGTTGCTACAAACAAAGTAGATTTGCATGAGTTACGCACATTATTTGGGTTTGTAACACAAGATGCAATCCTATTTCACGACACTGTAAAAAACAACTTACACATCGCACGTCCAAACGCCTCTACTGAAGAACTCAACGAAGCACTAGCTATTGCAAATGCTGCTTCTTTTGTCAAGGAGCTACCAAATGGTATCGATACCGTTATTGGCGATGGAGGAAACAAGCTTTCGGGCGGGCAAAAACAACGCTTAGCAATAGCACGTGCTGTACTCAAAAATCCCCCTGTAATGATATTAGATGAAGCTACTTCTGCACTGGATACTGAATCTGAAAAATTGGTTCAAGATGCACTTCAAAAAATGATGCAAAACCGTACATCGCTTATCATTGCACATCGCCTATCCACCATAAAAAGCGCAGACGAAATTATTGTACTGGACAAAGGAAACGTACTTGAGCGTGGAACACATGAAGCACTTTTAGCCCAAAATAGGATGTACAAAAAACTGATTGAGCTTCAATCATTCAACTAATACTATGCGCTTACATAAAAACTTAGTTTTGGCCGTACTCAACGGTCTTCATCAAATTTTTAGCGAAGACAAATATGCCGACAAAGTAGTGGCGCAGGTGCTTAAAAGCGATAAGCGTTGGGGTAGTCGTGACCGTGGATTTATTGCCGAAACCACTTATGAAATCGTGCGCTGGAAGCGCCTTTACGCATCAATAGCAGAAGTTCAAGAACCGTTTCATAGAGATGATTTGTGGCGAGTTTTTGCTGTATGGGCTACTTTGCGCGGTTACCCTCTACCCGAATGGAAAGCCATTGAAGGAACACCTACAAGGCGTATCAAAGGAAGGTTTGAAGCATTGCGAAAAGATCGCAAATACCGCGAGTCTATCCCTGATTGGTTAGATAAATTAGGTGCTGGTGCCTTAGGAGAAAAAAAATGGGAACAGGAGCTTGAAGCCTTGAATAGCATGGCTCCTGTTGTGCTTCGTGCAAACACCTTAAAAACACTTCCCAAATTACTTCGAAATGTTTTACTCGAAGAAAAAATCACAACGCAATTCTTATCGAAATATCCCGATGCACTTATGCTTGACCAACGAAGCAATGTGTTTAGCACCAATGCATTCAAAAAAGGACTTTTTGAAGTGCAAGATGCTGCTTCGCAATGTGTTGCGCCATTCACACAAGTAGAATCTGGTATGCGCGTTGTTGATGCATGTGCAGGAGCAGGCGGAAAATCACTTCACCTTGCTGCTCTAATGCAAAACAAAGGGCAGCTTATTGCGTTGGACATACATCAATATAAACTACGTGAACTTAAGCGTAGAACCAAAAGAGCAGGAGTACACAATATTGAAGCCCGCTTAATCGACAGTAATAAAGTGATAAAAAAACTACATCAATCTGCAGATAGAGTGCTGCTAGACGCTCCTTGTAGCGGAATAGGTGTGTTGCGAAGAAACCCAGATGCAAAGTGGAAACTCAATCCTGAATTTATAGAACGCATCATAAAAGAGCAGCAACAAATTTTGACGCAATACGCCCATATGGCTAAACCTGGCGGAAAGCTCATTTATGTTACGTGCTCTATTTTGCCACAGGAAAACGAAATGCAGATTTCACAATTCCTAACTTCTGAAATTGGACAATTATTTTCACTTGAAAAAGAAAAGCACTTATGGCCATCGGTTCAAGGATTTGATGGGTTTTATATGGCACGCCTTCAACGAAAAGTTTAGTTTGTTGATAAATTAGTAGGTTTCGTTTATTTTTTACAGGAATAACAACGCAACAACGAACCAAAGTATCCTTATTTTTGTTTTTTAATCATTTTGTATGATTTGTTTTTTTGGTGACCCAAAACAGCACCTATATGTAGTTCAAAAAGAACTTCCTATCTCTGAAGAAGATCAAAAAAAGCTTGAGTGGCTTTTTGGTGGGTACCCACTACTTCGAAAATCGTTTGTGCAAGCTGCACTTGTTGGACCACGTATTAGCATGGTAACGCCGTGGAGCACCAATGCCGTGGAAATATGTCATAATATGGGAATTGGCGACATTATCCGTATTGAACAGTTTTGGGTAGAAGAACACATGAATGCTTTTGATGCCATGGTACATCAGCAATTTAAAGAATTGGATCAACACATTTTTGACACCAAACGCACTCCAGATAGCATCAAGTATATTAGTGATATTACTGAATACAACGAGCAAGAAGGGTTATCCCTAAGCAGTGATGAGGTAAGTTATTTGGAAGCTTTAGCAAAACGACTGGGTCGTGAACTTACAGACTCTGAAGTGTTTGGGTTTTCACAGGTAAATTCAGAGCATTGCCGTCATAAAATTTTTAATGGTACCTTTATTATTGATGGCAAAACCAAAAAAAATTCGCTATTTGAACTAATCAAAAAAACATCAAAGAAAAACGGCGATAATTTAATTTCTGCCTACAAAGACAATGTGGCTTTTATTAAAGGACCAACGCTTGTACAATTTGCTCCAAAACGAGCTAACATTCCCGATTTTTACATTAAAAAGTCTTTCCTTTCTGTATTATCACTTAAAGCCGAAACCCACAATTTCCCAACAACTGTAGAGCCCTTTAATGGCGCAGCCACTGGTTCGGGTGGTGAAATCCGAGATCGCCTTGCGGGCGGACAAGGCTCTATTCCCATGGCAGGAACTGCTGTTTACATGACCGCGTATCCGCGAACAGAAGCCAACCGTCCTTGGGAAAAGCTTCCTCCTCGTCCATGGCTGTACCAAAACCCTGAAGACATTTTAATAAAGGCATCTAATGGCGCATCCGATTTTGGAAATAAGTTTGGGCAACCCCTTATTGCGGGGTCGCTGCTAACCTTTGAGCACAACGAAAACGAGGAAACCATTGGTTTTGACAAAGTCATTATGCTTGCTGGGGGAATTGGTTATGGAAAAGTGCAGCAAAGCATCAAAAAAACACCCAAAAAAGGAGATAAAATTGTGGTCATGGGTGGCGACAATTACCGTATTGGAATGGGAGGTGCTGCAGTATCATCTGCAAACACAGGAGCTTTTGAATCAGGGATTGAACTCAATGCCGTACAACGCTCCAATCCTGAAATGCAAAAACGTGTTGCAAACACCATTCGTGCCGCTGTTGAAACAGAAAACAACCCAATTATTTCCATTCACGATCACGGTGCTGGCGGACACCTAAATTGCCTCTCAGAGCTTATTGAAGAAGTAGGCGGGACTATTGATTTGGATAAACTTCCTGTTGGTGACCAAACCTTGTCCGCAAAGGAAATTATTGGAAACGAATCGCAAGAACGCATGGGGCTTATTACCAATGCACGCGGACTTGAACAACTAAATGAAATTGCCGCACGAGAGCGTGCCCCTATTTTTGAAGTAGGGGAAATCAAAGAAAACAACCACCTTGAAGTACACTCTGAAAAAACGAAAAAATCACCAATCGATTTGGCACTTTCTGATTTTTTTGGAAAAACACCAAAAACTATCATGCGAGATAGCACAAGATCAACAACATATTCGGCAATTCCCCAGCCAAAGTCGTTTGAAGAAAGTGTAGCGTGGTTACTTCAGCTTGAAGCAGTCGCCTGTAAAGATTGGCTTACTAACAAAGTTGATCGTTGTGTTACTGGTCGTGTGGCGCAACAGCAGTGCGTAGGACCCCACCAATTGCCTTTGGCAAACTGTGGAGTTATGGCTTTTGATTTTGAAGGCATACACGGCATGGCAACTTCGCTTGGGCATGCGCCTCTTGTTGGGCTCATTGACGCTGGTTTGGGTAGTAAAAACGCCATTGCTAAAGCATTAACTAATATCATTTGGGCACCTATTTCGGGAGGATTGTCATCAGTGAGCTTATCTGCAAATTGGATGTGGCCGTGCAATAATCCTGGTGAAGACGCTCGACTTTATGAAGCCGTAAAAGCTTGTTCAGACTTTGCCATTAAGTTGGGAGTTAATATACCAACAGGTAAGGATTCTCTTTCAATGAAACAGAAATATAAAGACCAAGAAGTTTTAGCTCCTGGTACGGTAATTATTTCTGCGGCAGCACATTGTAGCGCCATTGACAAAGTGGTAACACCAGAGCTTAAATTAGGTGGAGGCGATTTATATCGTATTGATTTGTCGAATTGCAAAGCAGCGTTGGGAGGCTCAGCTTTTGGGCAACTCAATAATGCCATTGGTACGCAAGCACCTGATGTTACCAAAGCAAAATACATTAAGCGTGTGTTTAATGCGATTCAAAAAGAACTTGTTAAAGGTACTATTTCGGCAGGACATGATATTAGTTCAGGTGGACTCATCACTTCATTACTTGAAATGTGTTTTGCCGCTGACGGTATTGGTTTGAATGTCAAATTATCAAAATCTGAATATAGCATTGAACAAATCTTACTTTCAGAGCAAGTGGGTATTCTTATACAAACGGAAGGCGAAACCGCAAGCAGATTAAAGAAAAAAGGTATTGCGATAGAACGAATCGGAAAACTGACAAAATCAAATACGTTGGTTGTTAAAGGAGGTAAAAAAGATTATCAGTTTGATGTTCCAACCTACAGACGATATTGGTTTAAGAGTTCGTATTTATTAGATCAAAAACAAACAGGAAGCAAGAAAGCCGAAGCGCGTTTTGAACTTTTTGATAAAACACCATTACAATTCAACTTCCCAAAAGATTTTAATGGCCTTTTAAAGCCAGTACCAAAGCGCAGAATAAAGGCAGCCGTTCTACGCGAAAAAGGAAGTAATTCTGAACGTGAAATGGCATATATGATGCACTTAGCGGGCTTTGACGTAAAAGATGTTCATATGACCGATTTGACTTCGGGTAGAGAAGATTTGAGTGACATAAAACTTCTTGTTGCCGTAGGAGGTTTTTCAAATTCCGATGTTTTGGGTTCTGCTAAGGGGTGGGCAGGTACCGTAAAATATAACGAGAAGGCACAGCAAGCTATTCAGGCATTTTTTAAGCGCCCAGACACGCTCAGTTTGGGTGTTTGTAATGGCTGTCAATTATTTATAGAGTTGGGATTATTACATCCAAACCACGATGAAAAGCCACGCATGGAACACAATGACTCTGGTAAGTTTGAATGTATCTTTACTGATGTAATAATTGAAAAATCCCCTACTATTATGTTGCAACAATTGCAAGGCAGCAGACTAGGTGTTTGGGCAGCGCACGGAGAAGGGAAATTTGTGTTTCCAAAAGACGAAAACGCTTATGCAATTTCTGGCAAATACGCCTACGACACATACCCGTCAAATCCCAATGGATCTGATTTTAACACTGCCATGATTAGTAGTGATGATGGTCGCCATTTAGTAATGATGCCACACTTGGAACGTTCTATTTTTCCATGGAATTGGGGACACTATCCGCAAGACCGCAAAGACGCTGTAAGTCCATGGATTTTGGCGTTTGAAGATGCCTTCAACTGGATTTCTAGTAATTAAAATAAAAAAATATCGTATTTTGTCGGTTTAGAATGTCTCAAAGCAAAAATATCTATTACATGAAAACACCTAAACGACTCTTTGATTTCATCGATTTAATGGCGGAAAGCCGCTCACTAGACCATGCGGTAAATTCCAAAGTAAAAGGAAAATGGGTTAGTCTTTCAACAAAAGAGATAAAAGAACAAGGCGATAGGTGCAGCGCAGGATTGTTGAACTTAGATATTGTAGCGGGTGATAAAATCGCTATAATTTCTTCTACAAATCGCACGGAATGGCTGTTAGCCGATTTTGGTATGTCGCAAATCGGTGCTGTAAATATCCCCATATATCCTACCATTTCTTCCGAAGACTATGCCTACATTTTAAATCACGCAGAGGCGGCGTATTGTTTAGTGTCTGACAAAGAGGTTTTGGAAAAAGTACGTGCCATTGAATCGCAATGCTCCTGCCTAAAA
>DLPY01000069.1 GCA_002478685.1 Flavobacteriaceae bacterium UBA7446 | reverse complement strand
CGTTTGCAGTGTCAAAAAAATCGATGAGAGCACCTGGAAGGAATTCGAATTGGTATTTTTCGTTAGGGAAAACATCAAACAAAATATGTAGCTCATGGAGCCCTTTTTGAGTAAGTGTAAAGGGTATTTGCGTAGAATCTTTTGCTCGTAGACTCATGAAGTCTTGTACAAGTTTTTTGATGGGAGTGTTGGAGATAAGCTTCAGTGTGTCGCTAAGATGGAGCGTTCCTTTTGGTTCAAAAGAAATTTGTAACGAATCGAGTTCTGATTTACGAACTCGGAAGGCATACTCTTTTGTCAAGTTGTCGTGGCGTAACGTAAAATGCAGCGAATCGGCGTCAACCCCTTTATACCAATAGTAGAGCGTATCGGATTCACGGTCGCGCGAAACTATTGAAGCAAAACTGTCATTAACTGTTTCGTCAAGTTCAATGGAAATGGCATCACTTCCTTTAAACCCAAACCCAATACGTTGCTTTCCTGCTTGGAAGGCTTTACCAAAATCAAATGCTGGATCTTCCTTGAAGAGCGATAACTGAAACAAGCTATCGTTCGGTAATGTAATGGCGTGGCTTATGGCATCAATTTTATCTACCGAAGGGTCAAAAACATAATTTTTATATTTATCTTTTACAGCAGCCAAAAGGTAATCTCCTGCTTTTAGATTGGGTATCAAAAATTCAGTTAGACTGTCAAGCGTATTGGTGTAATAGAGTGGCTTATTTTTGTAAATAACGGAATCGTTATAGGTGCTATCAATAGGAAAAAGCATTACTGAAACAAAGGATTCAGGAGTACGATAAATGGCATCAGATATGCTGCCGCGTAACGTTAGCGAATCTATAGTAGTACCTGTAGAAAACACATAAGAGAAATAAGAAAACGGGTTGCCTTCGTTGTTGTCCACCACACTTTCCCCAAAATTAAAGGTATAGGTGGTGTTTGGAGCAAGGGAGTCCAAAAATTCGATTTCAACATATTTTGCCGCCTGGCTTTGTGGTGTAATATTGTAAGCGGTTTGTTCAAGTGGTGGTGAAACAACAAGTTGATCGTTGAGTTTATTCAGCTTAATGTATTCATCAAAATAAATGCGGATGCGATCTTCTTTAAACTGAACAGACTGCTGAGGTGGTTCTGCACGTAACATAATGGGTGGGGTTTCATCTTTTGGACCACCGGTTGGCGAACCACGACGCGCACATTGCACAAACACGGCGCAAATAAGAATCGCAACAAAAAGCTGTTTAAGCATAGCGCAAAATAACGACTATTTTCTTGCTTACGGAAGGATGTTTTGTGCATATGCCATTCCCAAAACCGAAATTTTAGTACATGTCCCATTTAGCAAGGTATTTCCGCAAGCAGTTAGCGTGGCTCCTGTGGTAATCACATCGTCTACCAATAAAAGGTGTTTGTATTCTTTTTTTGATTGTATCGAAAAGGCATTTTTTACCTCTTCCCATCGCGCTTCCCGTGACATACGCACTAAGGTTTTGGTTTGATTTTTTCGCACTAATAGTTGGTCTAAATACGGCACTCCCAAACGAGTTGCCCAGTATTGCCCAAAGCCTGTTACTTGATTGTAGCCCCTTTTTCTTTGTTTAGACTGGTGCAGCGGTACGGGCACAATACCATCACATTCTAAGGCAGGGTGTTCTTTTGGGATAAGTTGTGCACTTTGCTGTGCAATCCAGTCGGCTACCTTCTTCTTTCCCTGATATTTTAGTGCGTGGATAAGTGCCTGAATAGGAGAGTGTTGCAAAAAATAAAAGGGCGCATAAGCACCTTCTAATGGAAGGTATTGGCGCAGCAACAATTTTAGTGCATTGTTTTCTTCATTCTCAAAATAGGTTTTTGGAAGTTGTGTAGAGCAGTTCACGCAAAGCCATTTTTGCTTTATAGCAAGGGGTTGCTTACAATTCCAACAGCATTGTGGAAACCAAACCGCGAGTAAATCATTAAGCATAGGCTAAGGTTCTGATTAAGGCTCGGTGTAAATTAGTAAACTTATCCTATTTTTGCGCCATGGTAGACCAAGATTTGTTTAAAAAAGTATTGTCCCATGCCAAAGAGTATGGGTTTGTGTTTCCTTCTAGTGAAATTTATGATGGTCTTAGTGCCGTGTATGATTACGGTCAGCAGGGTGTTGCGCTGAAAAAAAACTTGCGCGAGTATTGGTGGAAAGCCATGGTGCAACTCAATGAAAATATTGTGGGACTGGATGCTGCTATTTTGATGCACCCCACCACCTGGAAGGCTTCTGGGCACGTGGATGCGTTTAACGATCCGCTTATTGATAACAAAGACTCCAAAAAGCGTTATCGAGCCGATGTGTTAGTAGAAGATTATGTAGGAAAATTAGACGCGAAAATTGAGAAGGAAGTCAATAAAGCGACTAAGCGTTTTGGTGATGCGTTTGACAAAGAACTATTTTTAAGTACCAATCCGCGGGTAGTGGGCTACAAAGAAAAAGGCGATGCCATTTTGAAACGATTAGGCAAATCGTTAGAAAACGAAGATTTGGAAGACGTGAAGGCACTGATTGAAGAATTAGAGATTGTATGTCCGTTATCGGGATCAAAAAACTGGACTGAAGTCAAGCAATTTAATTTGATGTTTGGCACCAAATTGGGGGCTTCTGCTGAAAGCGCAACCGAATTGTATTTACGCCCCGAAACCGCACAAGGAATCTTTGTAAACTTTTTAAATGTTCAAAAAACGGGACGCATGAAATTGCCGTTTGGTATTGCCCAAACTGGAAAGGCCTTTCGTAACGAAATCGTAGCAAGACAGTTTATTTTCCGTATGCGTGAGTTCGAGCAAATGGAAATGCAGTTTTTTATTCCGCCAGGAACACAAAAAGAATGGTACGCACACTGGAAAGAAACTCGCTTAAAATGGCACCATTCGTTGGGCTTAGGAGCAGGCAATTATCGTTTTCACGACCACGAAAAATTGGCGCATTACGCCGACGCAGCTTGTGATATCGAGTTTCGTTTTCCATTTGGATTTAAGGAGTTGGAGGGGATTCACTCCCGTACCGATTTTGACCTTGGGAGCCACGAAAAATACTCGGGTAAAAAGTTGCAATACTTTGACCCAGAGCGTCAAGAAAACTATGTGCCTTATGTGTTGGAAACCTCTATTGGCTTAGACCGTTTGTTTTTGGCAGTGTTTTCACATGCATTGCAAGAAGAAACCCTGCAAGATGGCTCAACCAGAACGGTGTTGCGCTTGCCCGCTGTGGTAGCCCCTACCAAAGTAGCAGTGTTACCGCTGGTCAAAAAAGATGACTTACCAGCAATTGCCAAAGAAATTGTCAATCAACTAAAATGGGACATAGCAATTGCTTATGACGAAAAAGATGCGGTTGGTCGTCGTTACCGACGACAAGATGCCTTAGGAACCCCGTTTTGCATTACCGTGGATCACCAAACGCTGGAAGACCAAACGGTAACACTACGCCACCGTGATACTATGACGCAAGAACGCCTTAGCATAGCCGAAGCCAAAGCAAAAATTTGCAAAGCAGTTGATTTTCAAACGTGGTTGGCTAACTGCTAATACCGCCAGCCAAATGAAATACCTAATCTTGGTGCAGCACCAGGACCGTATTCAGAATCTAAAAAGTTTCGAGCGACACCTGCATGAATATTAGCCACAAAATTGCGCTTGGTTACTAGTTTTGCTCCTATCGATAACTCGATTGCAAGCTCTGTAAAATTCCGGAATCCGTATCCATAATTATTTTCATAATAATCATATTTTCCAGAAGAAAATATTATAAAAGCTTCACCGAAAAAGCCAGCGTTGGGTTTATTACCAAAATACAAGCGGTAGTAAGGAGTGAGTGTAAACCCTTCGTAGTAATAGATATAATCATCGCTAGAGAAACGGCTTGCTCCTTACAACGAAAACATGGTGTTAATCTCATAGCTTGACTCGTCATTGATGGCACATTTATAAGTAACATCAAAAGACTTAAACAACAATAGGCTTAGTGCATTGACACGGAATTCGTTTTTGGGGAAGTCCTCAGTCATATTTTCGTCTTCCTGCGCATTGCCACAGAAAAAGCCCAATAAAACAAACGAAATAATAAGTAGTTTATGGATGATAAATAGATTTAGTTCACCCAAATATGAGCAAAATTTGTGCCATTAGTTTGTATTTTAGCAGATATGCAAATTATTTCATACAACGTGAACGGCATTCGTGCTGCACTCAACAAGGGTTTTTTAGATTGGTTACAAGCAGCATTGCCAGATGTCCTTTGCCTTCAAGAGACCAAAGCGCGACCTGAGCAACTTGACCTTACGGTTTTTGAAAAGGTAGGCTATCCGTATCACTATTGGTTTTCAGCACAAAAGAAGGGGTATAGCTCTGTTGCTATTTTGTGTAAGCAAAAACCCAATAATGTTACCTACGGCACAGGGATAGATTATATGGATGCTGAAGGGCGCAATTTGCGCGTGGATTTTGACAACGTTTCTGTGATGAGCTTGTATTTGCCTTCGGGTACCAATCCAGACAGATTGGCGTATAAGTTCAACTATATGGACGATTTTCAATTTTATGTAGATAACCTAAAAAAAGACTTCCCTAATTTGGTCATTTGTGGCGATTACAACATTTGTCATGAAGCCATAGATATTCACGATCCTGTGCGCAATGCAAAGGTTTCTGGCTTTTTGCCCGAAGAACGTACTTGGCTAGACGGCTTTATTCATAGCGGTTTTGTGGATTCGTTTCGACACCTAAATAAAGCTCCACATCACTATAGTTGGTGGAGCTACCGCGCCAATGCCCGAAATAACAATAAGGGTTGGCGCATTGATTACGCCATGGTTTCTGAACCGCTTAAAAATAACATTGAACGTGCATTTATTCTTCCCCAAGCTGTCCACTCTGACCACTGTCCTGTTGGCGTAACACTTGCAATATAATAGATGAAATACACGACAATTCCCCACTCCGATATTCAGGTGAGTAAAATTTGCCTTGGCACCATGACTTGGGGCAACCAAAACACGCAAAACGATGGCTTTGAGCAAATGGATTACGCCCTAGGAAAAGGGGTGAATTTTTTTGATACGGCAGAATTATATCCCGTGCCTGCCAACGCAGAAACCTACGCCGACACGGAGCGGATTATCGGCACTTGGTTTGAACAGCGTAAAAACCGCGACAAGGTGGTATTAGCCACCAAAATTGCTGGACCAGGGGCTTATACTGCCCATATTCGCACCACTGGCTTTACGCCCGATAGCGTTCGTGAGGCGTTGGAAGGAAGTTTGATGCGTCTAAAAACCGATTATATTGATTTATACCAACTGCATTGGCCTGAACGCAACGCCAATTTTTTTGGAAAACGGGACTATGCACCAGATGAAAATGAGCAATGGGAAATCAATTTTCAACAAGTTTTAGAAACCCTTGACGATTTTATTAAGGAAGGAAAAATAAGACACATAGGTCTATCGAATGAAACGCCTTGGGGTACGATGAAATACCTTGCCTTAGCCGAACACAAAAACCTACCCCGAATGAAAACGATTCAAAATCCGTACTCCTTGCTCAATCGTACTTTTGAGGTGGGAAATGCGGAGGTTTCCCATCGAGAACAATTGGGATTATTGGCATATTCTCCGTTAGCATTCGGTGTACTTTCTGGAAAATACCGTCGTGGAAATCTACCTGAAAAAAGCAGGTTAAAATTATTCCCACGCATGAAAAGGTATAGCAGCAAAGAAGCCACGGAAGCAACTGAAGCCTATGCCAAGATTGCCGAAAAGCATAAGTTGTCATTAACGCAGCTATCTTTAGCATTTGTTACGGATCGTCCTTTTGTAATGTCCAATATTATTGGCGCTACCACCATGGGCCAGTTGGCGGAAAACATTGCTACTGCCGATGTAACCTTATCAGAAGGTATTTTAGCAGAAATTGATGCCGTGCATAACAGTATACCTAATCCTTCGCCTTAAAACAAATGCGCTACTACCTCTTGAATGGTAGCTAATCGAATAAGCTCCAACCCTTTGGGTGCGGTAGGTACTTTTTGCGCCACGACCATACGCTCAAAGCCTAGTTTTGTGGTTTCTTGCATACGCTGTTCCATTTTGGGAACATTGCGTAACTCGCCCGAAAGTCCTACCTCGGCAGCAAATGTATAACCCTTAGGAATAGCAACATCCAAACTACTGGAGAGAACAGCCACCATAACCGCCAAATCCAATCCCGGATCGTCAAGGCGAAGCCCTCCAGCAAGATTTAGAAACACATCTTTTGCACCTAACTGAAAGCCAGCGCGTTTTTCCAATACCGCCAACAGCATGTTTAGGCGTTTGTTATCAAAACCTGTACTACTTCGTTGGGGTGTCCCATATACGGCAGAGCTTACCAGCGCTTGCACTTCTATCAGCATGGGGCGAATGCCCTCAACAGTAGTACCAATGGCGTGTCCACTAAGCCCAGCACTTTCAGCAGAAATAAGCAACGCACTAGGGTTGGTAACAGGCAAAAGTCCTTCTTGTGACATGGAGTAAATACCTAGTTCAGCCGTAGTACCAAAACGGTTTTTGTGAGCACGTAAAATGCGGTATACATGATTTCTGTCACCTTCAAAATGAAGTACAGTATCTACCATATGTTCCAACACTTTTGGTCCTGCAATCGCACCATCTTTGGTAATATGCCCTACCAAAAAAACAGGTGTTTGTGTGCTTTTGGCAAACTGTAGCAATTCGGCAGCACAGGTGCGGATTTGTGATACGCTTCCTGCGGTACTATCAATCACATCTGAATGTAAAGTTTGAATGGAATCAATAACAACAAGTGCGGGTTGTAGCTTACCTAAATGGTGTAAAATTGATTGTGTATTCGTTTCTGTAAGTAAATAACATTCGCTGCTTTCTTCAGTAACTCGCGCGCTTCGTAGTTTAATTTGATGTTCGCTTTCTTCGCCTGACACATAAACTACATTTCCTGTGACGGAAAGCGCTACTTGCAACAATAGTGTAGATTTTCCAATGCCGGGTTCGCCTCCTACAAGCATCATGGCTCCAGGAACAATTCCTCCGCCCAACACACGGTCGAGTTCAGGATCGCCAGAAGAAAGTCGTTTTAGTGCATCTATGGCTACATCTTGAATACGCATAGGACTTGCCTTTACAGGCGCAGCTTTTTCAAATTGCCATGCCGCTTTTTTTGGGTTGTCCAAAACTTCTTCTTGAAGTGTGTTCCAGCTTTTACAAGAGCTACATTGCCCCTGCCATTGTGTGTGTTGCGTACCACAGTGGGTACAAAAAAATGCCTTTTTGACTTTTGCCATCAAGCGAAGCTACTTATTTTTTGGACAAAATGGGAAGGAGTAAAAAAGAAAGGCTGCCAAACACTATTACCATGAGGGTTTGCCCTGTCCACATGACCCACCCAAACGCCAAGGCTTGCGGGTAAGGTACGGCAAACGCTTGTAGTATTGCAGCTACTGCCAACGGGTATAAACCGATTCCGCCATTAGTGGCAGACATAGCAAAACCACCAGCAATAAATGCCGGGAGAATAGCCGAAAGAGGCAGTCCGCTTGTTTCGGGTAGGGCAAAGGTAACTACCCAAAACATCATCAAATACATTCCCCAAATAAAAAGCGTATGTGCGATAAATTCCCATCTATTTTTCATGGTTCGTACCGATAGCATTCCCGCCCAAAGCCCATTAAAAAAACCAACAATTTTTGTTGCCCACAACTTTTGTGAGTGTTTAAGTTTTCGGATGAACACAAAAAACAGTACTGCAGTTGCTGCTATCCAAAACAACGTATAGGCGTTAAACGTTGGATTCTCAATGACCTCTAGCAGCAAATCGCGATTAAGCAAGAAGCCAAACCCAATAAAGAATAATAATAATATGATGTCAATGATACGCTCAGTGACGATGGTGCCAAATCCTTTTTGAAATGGAACATTGGCATAAGTTGCCAATGCGGTGGCGCGTAATACTTCTCCAGAGCGGGGGATACCTAAATTTGAGAAATAGGAAATCATTACGGTAAGCGCCCTAATGATAAATGAGGGTTGATAGCCAAGCGGTTTTAGTAAAAAATTCCAACGATAGGCGCGGGATAGGTGACTCAATGCACCAAAAACCAATGATAAAAGCACAAATTTTAAATCGGCTTGCGTGATGGCAGAGATAATTTGTGTACGATCTTCTTCTGCGGTATTTTCAAATGAAAAATACACCAAATATAGTCCAAGCCCTAACGGAACTACATTTTTAAGGAGCTTAAGGAATGTAGACATAGAGTTAGTCTAGGGAATTTGTAGAAGTATTTGGAAAAATCAAGGTGGGGGTAAATGTTTTTGCAACATCAAATGGCATGCTAGCGTAGCTGATAATAATAATCACATCACCTTCTTGCACTTTACGTGCAGCAGGCCCGTTAAGTGTAATTTCACCTGAATCTGCTAAACCTTCAATGACGTAGGTTTCAAGTCGCTCGCCGTTATTCACATTCACTACTTGCACCTTTTCACCTGCAATGATATTTGCAGCATTCATAAGGGTTTTGTCAATGGTAATACTTCCGATGTAGTCTAACTCTGCACCCGTAACGCTTACGCGATGAATTTTAGATTTTAAAACCTCAATTTGCATGGCGCAAATGTAATTATTTTAATGCGATATTATCGATTAATCGTAGACCCTCAACGGATGCCGCTATAAAAAGCCGCTGATTTTGAGAGGAATCAATTTTAAATACTTCCTGTAAGGTTTCTTCATTCACGCACAAGGCGTAGTGTAGCTTAAATGCGGGGTGCTTGGCAAAGGCTTGTGCAATATGAGTATAGATTTCCGTCTTTTTCATATCGCTTTCAGCACAATGTTTTAGCGCAGTGTAAATGAAACCCGCCTCGGCTCTAGCCGCTTTTGAAAGAAGTTCGTTGCGAGAACTCATGGCAAGTCCGTTAGCCTCTCTTACAATAGGACACGGTACTATGTTTGTAGGAATGACAGTTGTGTTTACCCAATTTTTGATGATTTGTAACTGTTGAAAATCTTTTTCTCCAAAATAGGCATGATGGGGTCTAATGACTTCAAATAGCTTAGATACAATTGTAAGAACCCCATTAAAATGTCCAGGGCGGTCTGCGCCTTCCATCACCTTATCAAGCCCATTAAATGAGAATGTCATTGCTTCGGCTTTGTCAGGGTACATTTCTGAAACCGATGGCACAAAAATTTTTATGTTTGGATGAATGTTGTGAATTGCTTCTACGTCAGCTGCTAGGCTTACAGGATATTTATCCAAATCGGCTGGATTGTTAAATTGGGT
This sequence comes from Flavobacteriaceae bacterium UBA7446, assembly GCA_002478685.1. GTDB lineage: Bacteria > Bacteroidota > Bacteroidia > Flavobacteriales > Flavobacteriaceae > UBA7446. Next base: position 1,877 of record DLPY01000069.1, on the reverse strand, counting down.
TGGATTCACAAAAATGCTTACCCAAACACTTTCGTTTTCTTTTTGTGCTTGTGCTATAAGTGCAAGATGCCCTTGGTGTAACGCACCCATGGTAGGGACTAGTCCGCATTGATTTGCAGATTTTTTTTGCCGGGTGTAATGGACATCTTCTAAATTACGATATAAGGGCATAGTTAGTACACGAACATGTTGTTTACAAAAGTCGTGTAAATTTTTAGTAAATTTGTTTTTTAATTCACAAATACGGCTTGCGCCTTTATGAAAGACAAAAAGGTATTATACATATCATCAGAAGTCGTACCGTACCTTCCACATAGCGAACTTTCCAATTTGGCGTTTGAAGTCCCAAAAATGGTTAATGACCGTGGTGGGCAAACGCGCATTTTTATTCCAAAATACGGATTGATTAACGAACGCCGTCATCAATTGCATGAAGTGATACGTCTTTCAGGCATGAATCTGGTTGTCAACGATATAGACATGCCATTGATTATTAAAGTAGCGTCTATTCCAAAAGAGCGAATGCAAGTGTATTTTATTGATAACGAAGATTATTTTAAAGGGCGTGGATTATATGCTGAGGAAAGCGGGAAGCTTTATGCAGACAACGAAGAGCGTGCGATTTTCTTTGCTAAAGGCGTTATTGAAACAGTAAAAAAATTGAATTGGTCGCCAGATATTATTCATGTTCAAGGGTGGATAACCGCTTTGGTACCTCTATATTGTAAGTTTTATTATAAGGATGAACCCTTGCTTGCCAATACCAAAATTGTAACCTCTTTCTTTGCACCTCCTTTTGAAGGAAAATTGGGTGGAGATTTGTTTTCAAAAATTACTTTTGATGGTATTGAAGCTGAACATATGACTGATTTAAAAAAACCAATGCTTGATGCATTATTTTCCAATGCGGTGCGGCACTCTGATGGCATTATTATTGCAAGTGAAGAAGTCAGGGATGCAGTTAAAAAAATCGCTTTAAGCAGCTCAAAACCCATTTTAGAATTAAGTAAAGAATCCGATGTTCTTAATGCCCACGAAACCTTTTATCAGACTGAATTTTAAAACCCGAATGATTAAAAAAATTTTCCCTATTGTACTTGTGCTTCTCTTAGCATCATGCGATAAAAAGTTTAATGAAGTTGGTGCGGAGGTATTCCCCCCAAATACTATTCAAGCAAATAAAGCACTTTATCCAGTAAAAGTTTCTCACACGTTAATCGATGTGGCACAGACAAATACAGGTGCGGTTTTACAACTAGGTGAACACCGCGATAATTTGTTCGGGACAACTTCTGCCGCTGTAGTTTCTCAATTTAACTTAAGTGCGTATGCACCTACTTTTGGTGATAAAAATGCTGCATTAGAAAGCTCAGAAAGTTTTGATGAGCAAGAAACCATTACAGACGTATGGCTGGAAATACCATTTTTCACCAATCAAAACGATGCGGATGGCGATGGATTGATTGACGAATATGACTTTGACGATTCAGACCCAAATAGTGACTCAGACGGTGACGGTGTGAGCGATATTGCAGAACGAAATGCGGGTACTGACCCCTTGAATCCAGATACCGATGGTGACGGAACGCCAGACGGACAAGATGCTGAAACCGAAAACCCGTATCCTGATAAAAAACTGTATGCTATCGATTCCCTTTTTGGAAATCGTGAAGCGACTTTTGATGTGGAAATAACTAGATTGAACTATTTTCTACGTCAGTTGGATCCTAATCAAAACTTTGAAGAACTTCAACCCTATTACTCCAATTTTAATTTTGCCACGTATAAAGAAGAACAGCTTGGGGGTGCAAATATTAATCTAAACTTTAATGAAATTATTGTTGAGGAAAGTACAAATTTAACTCCGAGACTTAGAG
>DLPY01000067.1 GCA_002478685.1 Flavobacteriaceae bacterium UBA7446 | reverse complement strand
CAATCTTATCCTGAACTAAAAATTACCGTAGTAACTCGAAAACGCTTTGTGACCTTGTTCGAAGAACTGCCAAATGTGCATTTTTTTGCTCCAGATTTTAATGGCGAACACAAAGGACTCTCAGGCTTATACAGACTTTTTAAAGCCTTAAAAAAACTACATCCGACCGCAATTGCAGACCTACATCAAGTTATCCGCACCCAAATGTTGCTCTTTTATTTCCGCCCTTTTTTTTGGATAAAACAAGCATACATAAACAAAGGCAGAGCTGAGAAAAAACGGTTAACCCGACAAAAGCCTAAAGCTTTAGTACCGCTACTTCCACAGGTACATCGTTATGCACTAGTATTTGAAAAGCTTGGCTTTCCGCTATCGCTAAGCGCGCACGAATTCCCACCACGCCCTATTTGTCCAAATACAGATGCGTTACAGTTAGCAGAAAACCTCAAATGGATTGGAATTGCCCCCTTTGCTGCGCACGATAGCAAACAATATCCATTAGACCTGATGCAACAAGTAGTAGCATTTTTACAACAAGAGCATCAAGTAATTTTGTTTGGTTTTGGGAAGGGGGAACATGCCCAATTAGACATTTGGGCAAACGCCTATCCAAATGTAGCAAATGCCGTTGGAGTATATGAATTTGGTGCAGAATTGCGCCTTATTGCACAACTTGATCTGATGATTTCGATGGACTCCGCAAACGGGCATTTGGCTGCAAACCACAACCTGCCTGTGCTAACACTTTGGGGCAGCACACACCCATGCTTAGGTTTTGTGCCGTTTGGGCAGCCTGAACAACATAGCCTTACCCCTGACCTTACGGTATATCCACTACTGCCCACCTCTGTTTATGGCAACAAAAAAGTAAAGAGCTACCAAGATGCTATGCGTAGTATTACGCCCAAAACCGTGATTGAGTTGGCTTTGGAGATAATTAGCGGAAATTAATCCTCCAAAAAAATTATATTTGCTCGTTTAAAAACCTGATATGCTACAGCGCTTTTTGTTTTTACAATGGAAGTCTTTTACCCGTGGAGCGGGATTTGCTACTGACTTGGCGCAAAAGATTCTGATGAGCTTTGCATGGATATGCTTTTCCGCTGTGTTTGCTGGGCTAGCTTTTATAACCTTTCAGGTAGTGCAAGACGACATGGGTTTAGATCCCTTAGTTTTTGTTAGTGACAACTTGCTCTATGCCTTTGCCTTTTGGGTTGTGGCGCGTTACTTTTTACAAAAAATGCCTATCGTACATATCCAACCGTTGTTGGTGTTGCCCATTTCCAAAAAAAGTATCGTTCGGTTTGGATTGCTAAAAACCGTGCTGAGTTTTTTTAACCTTGGAAACCTCTTCTTTTTTGTCCCCTTTGGCATTACTCTTATGCAACAAGACTATAATCCACATGGAGTTTTAGGGTGGTGGGTGACTATTGGAAGCGTTATTATTGCAACCAATTTTTTAAACATTATGCTCAATAGCGTTGACCGCATCCTTATTATTGTTGCGGTGCTATTGGCAGGGATTTTTACGCTGCAGTATTACGAGATTTTTGACCTCACTACATGGACAAGTCCGCTGTTTATGGTGTCATATAATCAACCGCTTTTTGCTGTAATCCCTATTGGGCTTGTAGTCTTGACGTATAGTTGGAGCTTTGCCCATTTTAAGAATAAGTTGATGTTAGATGAAGGAACGTTGCACCCCAAAACCGAAACGCATCGCACAGCGGAGCTCAGTTGGTTAGACCGATTTGGTAGAACAGCCCTTTTCCTCCGTAACGATATCCAACTCATCATCCGAAACAAACGCGCTCGTATGGCAGTTTGGATGGGTGTTGGCTTTTTGTTTTACGGCCTTATTTTTATGAGTGATATCTATAGCGGATCTACTATGATGCTATTTGTTGGGATTTTTGTTAGCGGCGGGTTTTTGTTCAGTTTTGGACAATATGTTCCAAGTTGGGACAGCAGCTACTACCCACTGATGATGAGCCAAAATATACCTTACAAGGAATACTTAAAATCCAAGTGGTGGTTAGTTGTTGTTGGTACTTTGATTAGCATTCCTCTGGCAAGCTTTTATATCTTTTTTAGTTGGGAAAGCTACTTGGCTATCATAGCTGGGGGCATCTACAACATTGGCGTAAATGCTCATCTGGTGCTGCTTTCGGGTGCTTACACCCGTGTCCCCATTGACCTTGCCAGTAACAAAAAAGCCTTTGGCGATAAACGGTCGTTTAACCTAAAAGTCCTTTTGCTAAGCATCCCAAAATTTGCTGTTCCTATGTTTTTGTTTTACGTAGGTGTACTTATTCAAAGCAAATCTTTGGGGCTAATTCTTGTTGCCCTTGTAGGGTTATTGGGGTTTGCATTCAGAAATTTGGTTTTTGGATGGATAGAAAAAATATACCAAGAAGAAAAACACGAAACACTTGCCGCTTATAAACAAAAAAACACATGATTAATATCAACCTCCTTTCGAAAAAATACGGTAAGCAAACAGTGCTCGACATAGATATTTTAAACATCCCAAGTGGTCAAACCTTTGGGTTGGTAGGGAACAATGGCGCAGGGAAAACTACGCTTTTCAGCCTGATGTTAGACCTTATTGCACCAACAAGAGGAACAGTTACCAATAACGATATTGTGGTGCAAAAAAGTGAGGGCTGGAAAGCGCATACTGCTGCTTTTCTAGATGAACAATTCCTTATTGGCTACCTAACCCCAGAAGAATATTTTACTTTTATTGGTGGGCTTCGCGGTATAAAGAAAGAAAAAATTAGCACCGCACTTAACCAATACGCCGATTTTTTCCACGGTGAAGTATTGGGGCAAAAAAAGTATATCCGTGACCTGTCTAAGGGAAATCAGAAAAAGGTGGGCATTGTTGGAACACTTTTGTCCAATACTCCCTTGGTTATCTTGGATGAGCCTTTTGCTAACTTAGACCCCACAACACAAATTAGACTAAAAAAACTGTTAAAAGAGGAAGCCAGCGCAACTGGAAAAACCTTTCTAATTTCCAGTCATGATCTGCAGCATGTTACCGAAGTTTGCGACCGCATTGTGGTGCTTCACAAAGGTAAAGTGGTACGTGACGAAAAAACCTCTACAGATACATTACAGAAATTAGAAGCCTTTTTTCGCGAGCAGTTATAAATTGCATATACTAAAGCTTTGTTTTTTCAGTTTTTATCTTAGGTTTATAGCATGAAAAAAGCGTTTCTTTTTTTGGGGTTGATAATGATGGTAGCTGCCTGCTCTACCAAAAAAAATGGCGCAATCAATCGCGCTTACCATAGCACCACATCAAAATTTAATCCTTTATTTAATGGACAAGAAGCCTTGCGCTACGGCACATTAGATATTACCCAAAAGCATCAAGACAATTATTGGCTACGCCTTTCTGTTGATCCGTACCAACTTCCCAATGCCTTTAGCGAAGCATATAATAGTAACGAGTTTTTTGATAGAGCTCAAGAAAAAGCTACACTTACCATTCAAAAACACTCTATGCTTATTGGGGGTGAACAACGCAACAAGCAAATTTCCAAAGCCTATTTACTTCTTGGGAAGGCACGCTATTTTAATGGCAGCTACCTGCAAGCCATTGAAGCATTTACCTATCTCATCAAAAATATGAGCAACTCCGACGAGGCGATTGAAGCCGAATTGTGGCGTGCAAAAAGTTATTTGGAGATGGGGCAAGAAGAACGTGCAGCACGCGAATTAACCAACATTTCACAGTCAGGTAATCTTACCTCCAAACAATATGCAATTGCACAATCGGCACTTGCCGATGCGCTTATAAGAGAAGAAAAAGATACCTTGGCCACGCAACCGCTAATGCGTGCAATAGCAACCGAAAAATCAGCAGCTAAACGTGGTCGTTACGCCTATTTGTTGGGACAGCTTTACGAGGATTTAAATTATCCTGATTCGGCGATTGTTGCCTATCAGCAAGTGTTGGATTTAAATCGACGCGTTCCTCGCGAATTGTGGATTCACGCTCGATTAGCACAACTAAAAAACAACTTACAAGAAGATATTAATACACAGGATGCTTATAAAAAATTGTTGCGTAGTGACGAAGACCGTAGGTTTAGAGATAAAATTCACTACTTCTATGGCAGTTATTTGCTAAAAGGAAAAGACACCCTAAAAGGGGAAAAAGAGCTGAATGCATCTTTAAAAACGAACTCCCAAGACCGCTACTTGAAATCCCTTATTTTTGAGCAATTGGCACGCAATCGCATAGATCAAGTGGCGTTTGTAACTGCGAGTGCTTACTTGGACAGCACCCTTCAAAATTTGGAAGAAAGCACAAGGCGATATCGCAAACTAAAACGCCAACGTGGAAAATTAGACGATATCATTACCTATGAAAAAACAATAGTGTCTACCGATAGTTTGTTGCGTCTAATGAACATGTCTCCAGAAGAGCAAAAACAAGTCGTGGACAGTTACGTTGTTCAACTTAAAGAGGAGGAGGCTAAAGCCGAAGCAGAGGCAGCTTCACAAGATCCAGGCACTACTTTGCTAATGGGAAGTTTCTATTTCTACAATAGCCGTCAAGTAGAAAACGGTAAGCTTGATTTTCAGCGTGATTGGGCAAATATTGGCTTGGCAGATAACTGGAAATACACCTCAAATTCGACTGCCGCTGTTACACAATCAACTCCTGAAGTGACAACAGAAAAAGAAGAAAACCCTGCGTACAATCCACAAACCTATTTGACGCAAATCCCGCCACCCCAAGCTGCAGATAGTCTGAAACAATTGCAACAAGAAGCCTATTTCCAAGCGGGATTGGCATACAAAGAGCAGTTTGAAGTACCACAAACTGCCATTGACCGCTTTACATCGCTTTTGTCATCAAATCCAGACAAAAAATACCTGCCTCCAACCTTGTATCATTTATATAAACTACATGCCAATAACAGTGTCAAGCAGCTACCTTACAGAAATCAAATCTTGGCAAACTACCCGCAAAGCGATTATGCCAAAATGATACGAAACCCTGTAGCGTTGGCACAAACCAAAGAAGAAAATAAAGTTGTATTAGCTAATGCCAAAGAACTGTTAACTAAGCAGGATTACATTGCGATAATTGCAAAAAGTGAACAACAAATTCCGCTGTTGACAGACAAAGTGCTTCAAGCTGAATGGGCAATGTTAAGAGCTATTTCGTTGGGTAGATTAGATGGTCTTGATGCCTACAAAGAAGCCCTAACTGTTTTGGTGCAAACCTATCCAAAAACTGAAAGTGCATCCACAGCAAAAGCACAGCTTGACGGATTTGAGGTATATGACAACCTAACTGCCGAAGATGATGAAAAGGCAAAATTAGTGTTTGTGCGTACCCCAGAGGACCGCAAACAATCTGAGGAAGATCAAAAATGGATTGAACAATGGATTGATATGCAAGGAATTGTTGGTCAATTACGCGTTTCTATTGATGTATTTGATCGCAACACAGAAACTTTGGTGGTTCATGGGTTTAGCTCGGAAGCAAGCGCAGGTAAGGCTCGTAACCTTATGAAAGTGAGCAACCCAGGTTTGGTGGAAACCAAAAATATTGTAATTTTAACTTCTAATTATAGAAATGCGCTAATAAATAAACGCTTTGAACAATTGGAAAATTAACAGGAAATGTTTTCAGATAAAAAACAAAAAAATATGGATTCAAATAAAAGCGCAGTAAAAATCAATTTTATCGAACCCAATACGCGTATCGTTGGTGAAATTGAATCAAAGTCAGATTTTCGCATTGATGGAACTTTGGAAGGCAAGGTAAATACTTCTGGGCGTGTTGTTGTTGGAAAAGAAGGAACTGTTCAGGGCGAGGTACATTGTGACTATGCCGATATCATGGGCAATTTTAACGGCAAACTATTTGTGAATGGGTTGCTTACTATTAAGTCTGAGGGTTTTATAGAAGGTCAAATCACAGTTGGCAAGCTTGCTGTAGAATCTGGTGCAACGCTTAATGCGCATTGTAGTATGAAATCTGCTGCGGTAAAGTCTATCATTGATGAAAAAGCCGAAAAAGCCGAAAAAACGGCCTAAAACTTGGGCTGTCTTAACTGGGTTAACCTTTCAAATGGGGGTGATTTTATACTTCGCTTCACAAGCTGGAAAAGCATTAGATACACATTGGGAAACAGGAAAAACAATGACCCTTAGTTTGCTCATTTTAGCCTTAGCTGCAAACATATATGGGCTCATAAAATTTCTTAATCGCTATAACTAATCCCGACTTTTACTTGCTGTTTTTGTTTTTAAAATACCATCGCCATAAAAGCCAGCATATTTTTCCTCTTTTTAGCTTTTTTTCTTTTTGTTAAAAGTGTACATTTGCATCGTTTTATTGAACCCAAAGCATTAGAACCAAAACAAAATAATTGAGGCTCGCATTATACTTTTTCTTCGCCGTTTTTTTTATTCCCGATGCTTTTGCAATTGATGCTGTAAAGGAACCCCAAAAAGGAGATTCATTAAAAGAAGAAATCAAAACCTATATCCAACATCACCTCAAAGACTCACATGACTTTTATCTGGGGTCTTATAAAGATGGAGATAAAAAAAAGTACATTGGATATATTGGACTACCTG
>DLPY01000048.1:23713-32718 GCA_002478685.1 Flavobacteriaceae bacterium UBA7446 | reverse complement strand
GGTACTTCGACAAATACAGTATTCCAATCTGCCATTGCACCATTCCATAATCCAGGACGTTCAAGTGCTTTTATGTCAGTATCACCGACTGATTTTTCAGCAATAAAATAGGCGTCGTAATCCACGAATTTTCTCAAATCATATTTGTCTCCCTTATAATCGTAGACCGCACAAACAAGATCAACAGGATTGAAATGTGTTCCTTTTTTGAAAAGGGATTGCTGTTGGTCATCTTTGGTGTTAACTTGTGCACCTTCAACAACTTGAAGACTAATGTCCCCATTTTTTTTCACCCAAAATGGACCTCCGCCTGGTTCTCCTTCATTTTTTACCATGCCACATACACGAAGAGGGCGATTTAGCTTTTGTTTTAAAAACGACATAAGCGCGTTGCCTTGCAATGCTGGCGAAATACTCACGTTAAGTTTTTCTTGTAAAAAAGTCTTCACCTCTATCAAATCTACAGTGTCATCTTGTTCCAAGGCCCGTGCATATTGGTGAATTTGATTCTGAAGTGAAATCAATACTCCAGCTAACATTTTTTTATAAAGGGCCGTTTGCCCGTGATATTTTTTAAAGGAGATGTTATCAATGTTAGATAAAAATATGATGTCGTTCTCAATAGCATTTAAATTTCCGATGAGTGCACCATGTCCCCCTGCACGAAAGACAAGAGCTCCATCTTCATCACGAAAAAGACTCCCGTCGTTTAATAGTACTAGTGTATCGGTAGCTTTACCTTGATGCGAAAAACTCAACTGCGTCTGAACGCCAGATAGAGATTTTAGCTCTGATACTGTTTTTGAAAGGTGTTTCTCAAACGCTCTCGTAGTGCTTGGTGGTATGGTAAAATGAATATTCATATTCCCTTTATTTACTGCGAATTCAGATGAAAAAAACAATTGTTCTTCAGAAGCGGTTCTCAAATCAGGTCCATCTTTGTGAAAAGGAATTAAAGCTTTGGGTAGACTGCCCAAAACATCAACGGTTTTCTTTATAAATCGATATCTGTAATCTTTTTCAAAAGGTTGAATTTGATCTTTGTTAATGGCTTTTCGAATTTTATCGAAAAAGGGGAACTTTTCAATACCACCAAGAAAAATGGCTAGTTTATATGTTTTATTTCGGTTAAGATAACTTCTAAGTGTTTCCTTTTTGTTGTCGTATCTCTGTAGAAAAAAATATAAAAACTTAAACATTCTACTTGACATTCCAGAAGCTGGAATGAAACGCGATATAGAAAAGTTAGGTTTTTCTGTATCAAATAGCGCAACGTATTTAGCTATTTTCCTTTCGGATAACACTAAAATTCCATCATTCACAGTTGCTGGTCGTTCCAAATGAGTGTAATTGGTACCATTACGCAATAGCCGTAATTGCTCTTGTGCATCAGGTTCTGAAATGCCCAGTTCTTGTAAAACAAGTTTATCTTTTTGCGTAAATGTGTGTTTCATATAACTTGTCTAGTTTTTTAATAGCATGTTTCATTCGTTCATTATGTGAACCCTGTAATAAAGTGTAAGTAAAGTTTCGTTTTGTTAAGGCAGAGGAAAAGGTTTCGAACATTTCTTCGCGTTGGTTGGGTCTGTCACGAAGTAAATCCTCCTCCCATGGAACATCAATATCGGTCAAAAAATATAGATCGTAGCGATTTTTTTTGTTAGCCTGAACTACTTTTTGGTCGCACCACCCCTTAAAATATGCTTCCGAATATACTTGTGTAGAAAGCGGCGTGGTGTCGCAAAAGAGAAATGTATTTGCCTTTTTTAATGCCTCATTTTCTAATCTTATCTGTCCAACAGCAATAGGGAAAATATCTTCAGGAGCGCATATTTCTCCCAATTGATGCCATTTATTTTCGAGATATGTTCTGGCATATTCAGGCACCCAGGTAGTGTTGTAATGCTCAGCTAATGCTTTTGCCAATGTGGTTTTCCCTGTAGACTCAGGACCAAACAACACCACTTTTATGCAGTTGCTTCGAAGCTGTTTAAGATGTGTTTCCATGATAAAAATCCGTATACGGCTATCAATGTAAATATAAGATATTGCAAACTTGTAAATGTAAGACCTTTGTAGAAGTACAGGGGGGCTGAAATAATGTTACCCACTATCCAGAATATCCAGTTTTCAATTTTCCTTCGAGCCATAAGCCACATCCCTACAAAGAAAATTCCTGTGGTAACGGAGTCAACGTAGGCGGTCCATGAGGTCCACTTACCAGCAGATTGATACACCAAAACCACAAGCACAAGCGTAGCCATAAAAATCAACAAAGAGGTTTTTTTTTCTTTTAGCCTAGTTCGGCTTATTTGAGTTGGTTTGTCGTTTATTTTTCGTGTCCAAACATACCACCCATATATACTCATAATGAAGTAATAAGCGTTAATAAGCATATCGCCTAAAAGCACCCATTTCCAGAGCAAATACACAAAAATTCCTGTTGAAATAAGTCCCGTTGGGAAAACCCAAATATGATTTTTTTTGGCATACCAAACACTTAAAAAACCAAACAACACACCTGTAATCTCCAGTGCAATATCTACAGGTTGATACTCTGAATATTGCCCAAACATTAACTCAAAAAGTTGGTTCATAATCGCTGCGATTAGATTTGACCAATTTCATGTTTAGAATGATATGTTCAGTGTTTTCAAAGGCTGTTTTGGTAACATCAGTAATGAGGGCCATAACAGATGAAAATTCCCCGTACACTTGGGTACTTAGTGGGGTTTCCTTAATCGTACAGCCCGATGCGCGTAAAGCTTTTATAAATGCGATAATAGGGGGTTCAAAATTATTTTGAAGTGGGGTGAGTGTAAGCTCTACAGAAATTTCCATAATCAATCTGTTTTAATGGCTAAGGCACATGAATAATCCTCCCAAAAATACAGCCAATTGTTAAGTTTTATTGTCTTTTCATTCAATTTCACCACAGCCACAGGATGCTCATTATACAAATTTGTAGTTCGAATATCGTGTAAAAAACTAATTCCCTTCTTACCCAGAGCTTTGTATGCAGCTTCTTTGATACACCATTGCGTAGTGCGAATTCTGTCTGTGCCGTTGGGTGTTAGCTCAGTGCTATGCAAAAACCGCGATGCAATGCGATGCACTTTGGAACGCTCTTTTTCAATATCAATACCCAAAGGCTTATCACCGATGGCGATTGTCGAAAATTGATGCGAATGTGAGATTGAAATATATCTTTTATCCGCTAAATGTGGTTTACCATTGGGATCGTAGTACAAATCCTCAGGCGAATATCCCGCCGCTTTTAGCAATTGCCATACACTTAAAAACCCACAGCGGTGTACATTAGATTTCATTTGATCTAATCTATTGATACACAATTTTGTAAGGGAAATTCCTTCGCGCAGAACCGATTCATCTTCGGTGATTCGCCATACTATTATTTGGGTGTTGTACGGTGCGACGTATTTTTTGTAAATGGGCATGGAATACTGTAATTTTGCTTACAAATTGCTAAGAATCAAATATACAACTATGGCTACTAAAACAATTACTTACGTTCCATATAAAGTTAAAGATATTTCTCTTGCTGATTGGGGGCGTAAAGAAATAGAACTTGCTGAGGCTGAAATGCCCGGGCTTATGGCACTTCGTGAGGAATATGCCGAACAACAACCCTTAAAAGGTGCGCGTATTGCAGGATGCTTACACATGACCATTCAAACGGCGGTGCTCATTGAAACCCTTACAGCGCTTGGCGCAGAAGTAACCTGGAGTTCATGTAATATTTTCTCAACACAAGACCATGCCGCAGCCGCTATTGCCGCAGCAGGGATTCCTGTGTATGCATGGAAAGGTATGAACGAAGAAGAATTTAACTGGTGTATTGAGCAAACAATATTTTTTGGTGAAAATCGCCAACCGCTAAACATGATTTTGGACGATGGCGGTGATCTTACCAACATGATTTTGGACGAATTCCCTGAGCTTGCCGCAGGTATCAAAGGGCTTTCAGAAGAAACCACTACGGGCGTTCACCGCCTCTATGAGCGTGTGCAAAACAGAACGCTTCCCATCCCTGCAATTAACGTAAACGATTCGGTAACCAAATCAAAATTTGACAACAAATACGGCTGTAAGGAATCTGCCGTAGATGCCGTGCGCAGAGCTACGGACATTATGCTTGCTGGAAAGCGTGTGGTCGTTGCGGGTTATGGCGATGTAGGAAAAGGAACCGTGGCTTCGTTTCAAGGGGCAGGTGCTATTGTTACCGTTACCGAAATTGACCCCATTTGTGCGCTGCAAGCCTCTATGGACGGTTTTGAAGTGAAAAAATTGGATACCGTAATTGGCAATGCCGATATTATTGTTACCGCTACCGGAAACAAAGACATTGTTGCTGAACGTCATTTCCGTGCCATGAAAGACAAAGCCATTGTCTGTAACATTGGACACTTTGACAACGAAATTGACATGGCTTGGCTAAACGATAATTATGGCAATACCAAGGTGGAGATAAAGCCGCAAGTAGATAAATACACTGTTGAAGGCAAAGACATTATTGTATTAGCAGAAGGACGATTGGTAAATTTAGGTTGTGCTACTGGACACCCAAGTTTTGTGATGAGTAACTCATTTACGAACCAAACGTTGGCGCAAATTGAGCTTTGGAACCACGCTGACCGCTATGAAAATAAGGTGTATATGCTCCCTAAGCATTTGGATGAGAAAGTAGCGCGTTTGCACCTTGACAAACTGGGTGTGGAACTAGAAGAATTAGACCAAGAACAGGCAGATTATATTAGCGTTCCTATTCAAGGACCCTATAAGCCTGATTACTACCGTTACTAGTTCTTTAACTGACAATAACCAAAAAACCCCGATGCAATGCGTCAGGGTTTTGTTTTTTCTTGTCGCTTGCTAATTATTCCTGAATAGGATCTACAGAAACATACGAACGATTGTTTTTCTTTTTGGTAAAGCGCACCACACCGTCAATTTTGGCATGTAGCGTATGGTCTTTTCCCAAATATACATTTTCTCCAGGGTGGTGTGCCGTACCACGCTGACGAACAATAATGTTGCCCGCAGTTGCAAGTTGTCCCCCAAATATTTTTACGCCCAAGCGTTTCGATTCCGATTCTCTACCGTTCTTCGAACTACCTACTCCTTTTTTATGTGCCATGGCTTAATCTTTTTATTTTTTTGCTTCTAGTGCCGCTACTATGTCGGCTTTTTTCATCGCAGAAATACCTGAAATACCCGCTTCTTTAGCCAACTCCTTTAGCTCAGCTACTGTCTTGGAAGAAAAGTCTACAGCTTTAGGTGTGGCTTTGGGAGCAGCTTCTTTTTTCTCGGCTGCTTTTGGTGCTGCGGCCTTTTTGGCAAGTGCTGTTTTTTTAGCAGTTCCAATTCCCACAAACTCTACAAGAATTTCGGTCAACGACTGGCGGTGACCATTCTTTACGCGATATCCCTTGCGACGTTTCTTTTTAAATACAATTACTTTGTCATCCTTTAAATGACGAACCACTTTTGCTTCTACCGAAGCATTGGCTACAGCCGGGGCGCCTACAGATACCTTGTCACCGTCTGCTACTAAATACACCTTATTAAAAGAAACCTTGTCTCCTGTTTTGGCGTCCAAACGATGCACAAATAACTTTTGGTCTTTTGCAACTTTTAATTGCTGCCCTGCTATATCTACGATTGCAAACATATTTTTAGTTTTAAACACTTTCTGTTGAAGCGGGTGCAAATATACAATCTTGAACAATATCAGACAATGTTTTTTAAAGCCCAATTCTCATTATTTTTTTGTAAATTTCGATTTAAAATATAATCTCATGAAAAAAATCATAACCTACCTGTTCCTCCTATCAGTTTCTATCGCTTTATGGTCGCAAGGCCCAAATACGCCAATTCCTGTTTCAGATAAGGTGAAAATTGGAACATTAGACAACGGGCTCAAATACTATTTACGTGAAAATGCCAAACCTGAAAACAAAGTAGAGCTCAGGTTAGTGGTCAATGCGGGTTCTATTTTGGAAGATGAGCGTCAACTTGGATTGGCTCATTTTTTAGAGCATATGGCATTTAATGGCACTAAGAGTTTTGCCAAAAATGACATCGTCTCCTTCTTACAATCGATTGGTGTTGAATTTGGAGCAGATTTAAACGCATACACAAGTTTTGACGAAACGGTTTACATTTTACCTATTCCACTTCAAAACCCTGATAACCTCGACAAAGGGTTTCAAGTCCTAAAAGAAATGGGCTATGATATGCTGCTCAATCCTGAAGAAATTGATAAAGAAAGAGGTGTTGTTTTGGAAGAACTTCGTTTGAGTTTAAGTGCTGAAAGACGAATACTAGAAAAAACCCTTGCTGACGAACTCTATGGTTCCAAATACGTTGAAAGACTGCCGATTGGAACTAAAGAAGTTTTAGAAAATTTTACATATGATGACTTGAAACGCTTTTACAAAACATGGTATCGCCCAGACCTTATGGCAGTAGTTGCCGTAGGTGATGTCGATGTAGCTATTTTAGAAGAAAAAGTGAAACAATTTTTTGGAGATATTCCTGCAGCAGAAAACCCAGTCAATCGTCCTGTTTTTAATGTTCCCAACCACGAAGACACAAAAATTGCCATTGCCACAGATAAAGAGGCGCAGCAAACGGTTGTTCAAGTTTTGTATAAAGACAGAAAAGATGCAAAACCCGAAACTACCTACATGGACTATCGAGACAGTATGATTAACAACTTGTTTTCTACCATGATTTCAAATCGATTAAGCGAACTTGCAAATAGCGAAAACCCTCCGTTTTTGTATGGTATTTCGCAATATAGTGGAACTTACGCGCGCACAAAAAATGCCTACCGTTCCATTGCGGTAACAACTCCTGAAAAAGCATCATATTCCTTAAATGCGCTCCTTATTGAAAATGAACGTGTACGGCAGTTTGGGTTTTTGGGAAGCGAACTTTCTAGAGCAAAACAAGACATGCTTACGATGTATGAAAAGTCATATAACGAACGTGACAAGAAAAACAGCAATCAAGTGTTAGGAGAATATGTAAGAAACTTTTTGGAACAAGAGCCTATTCCTGGCATTGAGTGGGAATATCAGTTTGTTCAGGCTGTTTTACCTTCTATCTCCGTAGAAGAAGTCAATAGTAGAGTAGAACGTTTTTTGCACAAAGACAATATGGTGGTTGTACTTCGCGGTCCTGAAAACGAGGCTACAGCAAATATTACTGAAAACAGTTTAGCTGCTGTTGTAGCCAGTGTAGATAATCAAACTATTGAAGCGTATGCTGAAGAAGCCATTCAAGAAAATCTGATTGAAAACTTACCTGAAGGCAGTTCAATTTCATCCAAAAACTACATGGAAGATATTGATGTGCATCACATTGTACTATCTAATGGAATTCAGCTGTATTACAAGCAAACCGATTTTCAAAACGACAATGTGCTGGTAAGTGCCTACAGCCCTGGAGGAACAAGCATGTATGCATTGGATAGCTTTTTGGCTTCAGAATTGGCAACACCTTATTTGGCACAAGCTGGATATGGCGGACTTTCTGTAAGCGATATGGAAAAGTTTATGAGCGGTAAAACTGCGTCGTTTCAATCTACTGTTGGTACTTATCAAGAAGGTGGTTCTGGAAGCGCAACCAACAAAGACTTAGAAACACTTTTTGAACTTATTTACGTACATTTTACATCATTAAATAAAAACGAAGTTATTTTTAACGCATTGCTCAGTAATTTAAAAGCATACTTCCCCTCGCTGCTTTCCAATCCGCAAACGTTTTTCCAAATTGCGGTGTCCGACAAACAAAATGAAGGAAATGAGCGATATACAGGGTTTCCGTCTGCAGAAGATTTTGACGCCGTAAATTACGATTTGGCGCATTCACTTCGGGAAAGTCGTTTTGCCGATGCTAATGATTTTACCTTCTTTTTTGTTGGAAATTTTGATGCGGAAAGCCTAGAACTATTAGCGCAAAAGTACTTAGGTGCACTTCCGGTTTTAGAAGGTAAAGAAGCATATCAAACGCCTGATTTTAGAATAGCCGATGCTTATGAACGCTTTGAGGTTAAAAAAGGAAAAGACCCGAAAAGTTATGTCAATTTTACATGGCGTGAGGAAATACCCTACGCCCCAGAAACAGAGATTCACATTGATGCACTGGGAGAGCTACTGAGTATTAAGCTAATTGAGAAATTACGTGAAGATGAAAGTGGCGTATATGGGGTTGGTGCTTCAGGCTCAATGCAACAAATTCCTTTTGGAAATTTATCATTTCGAATTGCATTCCCCTGCGGTCCAGAAAATGTAGAATCACTTATCAAGTTCACGCTTGAACAAATTAACGATATAAAGTCTGGAAAGGTTTTGGAGGAAGATGTAAACAAAATCAAAGAATCATATTTAGTAAATTACAAGGAAGATTTGAAAAAAGATAGCTTTTGGCTAAGCTATCTAGCCAATACATTTAAGCACAAAAAAGAATGGTCTAGAATATTAAATTACGAAGAAAAAGTAGCCAATATTACTATCGAGGATTTGGTTGATACTGCAAACACATTTCTTGATGATAACTACTTTTTGGCAATTCTAAATCCAGAAGAATAAATTATTGGGGTTTCTTTGGCCGATGGGCCAAAGAAACCCCCATTAAAATAATGGCGGTAGCCAAAAACTGAAAAGCACCAATGCGCTCGCCATCAAGCATTCCCCAAAATAGTGCCACAATAGGAAGTGTGTAAGTTACTGAAGAAACAAAAACGGCAGATGCCATTTTTACAAATCGGTTAAACATCACCTTAGCTATAGCTGTTCCAAAAAATGCTAATGTAGCGACATAGCCTAAACTCGTAATTACTTCTGGTTTTTGCAGGTTTTTAAGTGCGAAGAATTCAGAAAATAATAATAACACCAATGCTGGTGGCAAAATGCCAATAAAATTTCCAAGAGTCATGGCCATCGGAGAAACTTCTGATAGCTTGTGTTTTAAAAAGT
>DLPY01000048.1:0-23377 GCA_002478685.1 Flavobacteriaceae bacterium UBA7446 | reverse complement strand
TGATTGGGGTTGATTTGTGCACCTCCCCAAACCAAACCTAAGGAACCAATGAATCCGAGTAAAACACCGAGATACTGTGGTGTAATCAGGCGGGTGGCAAAAAGTGCAATACCAACCAATACAGTAAATATTGGTGTAAGTGAATTAAGAATGGCAGCGACAGACGAATCGATATGTCGCTGTGCAAAAGCAAAAAAGAAAGAGGGGAAAAAAGTCCCTAAAAAACCTGTTACAATTAACCACTTCCATTGATTGTGAGTTAAGCCTTTCAAAGATTTAAAGCCCAAAATAAGTAAAAAAATAGTGCTGATAACAATACGTGCACTACCCAACTCAATTGGAGAAAGCCCAACAAGCCCACGTTTAATAAGAATATAGGAACTACCCCATATTATAGAGAGTAAAAAAAGGTACAGCCATTTGTTTTGTGGAATTAATTGCATAGCACAGCAAAGCTGGTGAAAATCAATCACAAATAGCAACATTTTACTACATTTGATAAAAATTAATATTATGAAACGGAATTATTATTGCCTATTAATTTTGTTGATTATTGGTTGTACCACTTCTACAAAGCCAGAAAAAAAATCTGTTTCTTATCAAGACGAAAAGCCAGCTGAGTTATATGCTAACCTTTCTCACATCTCATTTCCGATTGAAGGCATGATGTGTGAAGTTGGTTGCGCTGCACGCATTGAAAAGAAAGTCGCGGCTTCTAAGGGCATTGCCTCATCAAGCGTAGATTTTGAAGCAAAAACGGCATATGTATCTTTTGACCCATCGGTAACTTCATTTGATGTCATTCGTGCTACTGTTGAGGGACTTGGTGCTGACTACAAAGTTGGTGAAGACAAAGCTTGTTCTAAATTAGAAAGCAAAAAAGTACTGTAAAGACGAAAAAAAATATGAAAAAAAACTCCTAATCCCATCTTAGGGTTTCGAGAAGTTTTTGCACGTCACTTTTGACGTATGCAATTGCAGGTGCTAAAGAATCGTAATTGGGTGCTGCATTGAAGAGCAACGATCCTGTGAGGTAGTGTTTTTTTGTGTCTGTAACGAAAAAGTGCAAGTTTGATGGGGAGTCGCCTACTATAACTACACACGAACCGAATAGATTTTGTGCTTTGTTTTCAAAAGTACTTTCTTCCATTTGAAAAGCTTCTTTACCAAACATTTTTAAGCGCTTATCAAAATCCAACAATAACGTGTCTAAAGAAAACGTAATCAAGTCAAAATACGTTAGATATAGCTTTGCACTTAGCGCGGGGTAATCTAAGGTAAGACCGCAATCAGACAGCGTTTGTGGCACAGCCAAAAGATTCTGTTCAAATGAATACGAACAGTCAATTAAGAGTGGTTTGTAATGCGGAGTTGGGTACTTTAACTCAAATTGTGCTTTTGGTTTTGGTGTGGGTGACTGACAACCCAAAATAATAAACGCTAAAATCACGAATCGTGTCATATGCGTAATTCTACTTTAAGTTGTTTGATGCGCTTTCGGTCTACAGCTTCGATAGTGAAAATCACATTTTTAAACTTCATAGCCGTTTTTACTTTGGGAAACGAGCCCAACTGTTCAAGAACAAATCCAGCAATGGTTTCAGATTCGCCCTTATTCGCTTCAAAGTCTTCTATGTTATCAAGTTTTAAAACATTATAAAAATCTTTAAGTGAGGTCTTCCCCTCAAATACAAATGTAGTGTCGTTAAGTTTGGAGTAACTGATATCTGTTTCATCAAATTCATCGCTAATATCTCCAACAATTTGTTCAATGACATCTTCCAGTGAGATTATGCCTGAAGTACCGCCATATTCGTCTACTACTACAGCTAAATGAATCCGTTTAGATTGAAATTCTTCCAACAAATCATCTAATTTTTTGTTTTCAGGTACATAGTATGGCTCACGGATCAAGTTGGTCCAATCAAATTTTTTCTTGTCCAAATGGGGCAATAAATCTTTCACATAAAGGATCCCAATAACAGTATCCATGGTTTCACGGAAAACAGGTACTCGTGAAAAACCTTTTTCCACAACTAGCTCAATAACATCTGTAAATGCAATTTTATCTTCCAAAGCAAATACATCTATTCGAGGACACATTACCTGTTTGGTTTCAGTGTTACCAAAGGTCACAATTCCTTTTAAAATTTTTTGCTCATCTTGAGTTGTTTCAGAGTCATCGGTCATTTTAAGCGCTTGGGACAAATGATCAACAGAAATATTTGACTTTGTTTTACCTAAACGTTTTTGCAATGCATATGTCAAATAACTCATAGGGTATGTAAGCGCAAAGAACACATATTGGTCTAAAACGTAGATGGGTAACGCCATACGCTTGGCAAAGCCTTTTGGGTTTTTGTTGGCGTATATTTTTGGTAAGATTTCTCCGAACAAGAGCACTACTGCGGTAATAATTCCGACCTCCAACAAAAATTGAAACCACGGCTGCGGAATGGACTCAAAAAACAATGAGGTCAGCGATGCAAAAACAAGTACTATAGCAATGTTAATCAGATTATTAAGCAACAAAATAATCGCTAAAAGCCGTCTTGGGTTTTTGCGTAAATACGCAATGATGCGCTCAGATTTATTCGGTGCATTTGTTGCTTCTTTGATGTATGAAGGCGCCAACGAAAAGAAAGCAACTTCAGCCCCTGAAACAAATGCAGAGCTAAGTAGAAGAAATAGTAATAAAATTACTTTTACTGTTTCAAGTGTTTCAAAGCCAAAGACGAAATAAGGTATCTCCAACGATTAGGTTTTAGAAGGGCAAGTCGTCATCACTTGCGGTTTGTGGTGCCTGCATGGGGTGTTGTTGAGCCGGCTGTGCGGGCGCAGCAGCTGCGTCTGTTGGGCGTTGTGTCAAGAAGGTAAAATCATCGACGTGAATTTCTGTAGAATAACGGTCTTTACCATCATCTCCTTGCCATTTTCGGGTTTTGATCCGTCCTTCCACATAAACACGGTCGCCTTTTTTTAGGTATTTTTCGCAAATTTCGGCAGCTTTATTGCGTACAACTACATTGTGCCACTCCGTGTTGGTTACCTTTTCGCCTGTTTGTTTGCTGGTATAAGTTTCGTTAGTGGCAATGGGAAATCTTCCTAGGCAGTTTCCGCCATCAAAATAGGTAACCTTGACGTTGTCCCCCAAGTGCCCTATCAACATCACTTTATTTAGTGTTCCGCTCATAATAGATTTTAAACCAAATGTACACTATCGACTGAACTTCTGCAAAAATCGTTCTGTTAGGCGCGAAACTCCAAAGTTTTGGACATCACTCCAAGGGGTTGGAAGTTGTTCTTCGACAGCTTCCAAAATCCAAAAATTTGTATGCAAGGTTTGGTGTGATAGTTTATGTATCATTACTTTTTCCTCAAACTTTGTCCATTTTGCACTAACTGCCCAAGCGGGCAAGTCAGGGTTGAATTTTAATATTTCTTCGGACAATATTCGATCTGACTCTATAAGTGGGAATTCATATAGTCCGTGCCAAATATCTTTTCCTTCTCGTCTTTGAAGCAAGGTGTTTTGCTCGTTATCAAAGGGCACTAAATAATGAAAAAATCGATTTTTAACCGCTTTGGGTTTGATTTTTTGGGGGCGTGAGGCAATGCTATTGTTTGCTCGGGATTGACAACTATCTTCAAGTGGGCAGCTTGTACAAAGTGGTTGTTTGGGAGTGCACTGCATAGCACCGAATTCCATTATAGCTTGATTATAAATTCCTGGGTTTTTGGTATCGATTAACGACTGCGCCAACTCCTGAAAATACCGAACTCCTTCAGGTTTGTTGATTGGAGTCTCTACATCAAAATAGCGTGCCAGCACGCGATACACGTTGCCGTCCACCACCGCAGCAGGTACATCAAAACAAATAGACGCAATTGCACTTCCAGTGTAGGGTCCAATGCCCGGTAAAGCGATTAGCTTTTTGTAGGTATTTGGAAAGATGCCGTTTTGATGATATGCCACTACTTTTGCCGCTTTGTGCAGGTTTCGAGCTCTAGAATAATAACCAAGTCCTTGCCATAATTTTAACACATCGTCTTCGTTTGCATTTGCTAAGTCTTTAACGGTGGGGAACTGCGCTAAAAATCGTTCGTAATACGGCAGACCTTGCGCCACGCGTGTTTGTTGCAAAATCACCTCTGAAAGCCAAATGGCGTACGGATCTTTGGAGTTTCGCCATGGTAGGTCGCGCTTATATTGCGCAAACCACGCTAACAATTTGGAAGTGAATATGTTCATTGTGTCAAAAATACATCCAAAGAATGACATTTGTATGTCTAAGTTGCCCTTAACGTATCAATTAAATTTTTATATTTGCTGACCTGAAATTTACAACCACTAAAAATTTTAAGGATGACAAAAGCCGAAATTGTAACAAATATTTCAAACAAATTAGGAGTAGAAAAAAGTGATGCACAAGAGATTGTAAATCATTTTATGAAAGAAGTTCGAGGTGCACTTGAATCTGGTGATAACGTATATTTACGTGGATTTGGAAGTTTTGTGATTAAAACCCGTAAAGCTAAAAAAGGGCGTAACATTTCTAAAAACGTAACAATCGATATTCCTGCACACAATATCCCTTCATTTAAACCTGCAAAGGTTTTCTTGGATAGAGTAAAAACAAAAGTGGCCATTAAGTAACGTTCACATTTTATTAATTATTTAGAAGATAACATATGCCAAGTGGTAAAAAACGAAAAAGACACAAGGTAGCCACGCATAAGCGTAAGAAAAGAAGCCGTGCAAACAGGCACAAAAAGAAATAGGCTTCTGTAACTCCTGAACGCCCCACGTTCTTTGAAATGGAATCCTCCTAGTACTGTTCACACTAGCATTATTCCCCCCGAAATAAAATTGTTGAATTATTCCACGCCTATTGTGGAAATAAAAATCATTATTGTGAGTAAAGAACTAATTATTCGTTCACGATCCTCTGCAGTTGATTTTGCCTTGCTCAAAGACGGAAAGCTCGTTGAGTTTCACAAAGAAATTGAAGATAATAAATTTCACGTTGGTGACATTTTTTTAGCTAAAGTCAAAAAAACCCTTTCTGGTTTAAATGCTGCATTTGTAAATGTAGGCTATGAAAAAGATGCTTTTTTGCATTACCATGATTTGGGTCCAAAAGTGACTACGCTGTTAAAATTTATCAAACGTGCTGGTACAGGAAAAATCAAAGATTTTTCGCTGAAAAAATACCCTTTAGAGCCTGAAATTAACAAAGACGGTATCATTACCGATGCTGTTCAGGCAAATCAATCTCTACTTGTGCAAATTATTAAAGAACCCATCTCCACAAAAGGACCCCGTATCAGTTCGGAATTGTCCTTGGCGGGTAGGTATTTGGTACTGGTTCCTTTTTCGAACCGTGTGTCTATGTCACAAAAAATTTCTACACACGAAGAAAAGAACCGCTTAAAGAAGCTCGTAATGAGTATAAAGCCAAAAGGTTTTGGTGTTATTATCAGAACCGTGGCTGAAGGCAAAAAAGTAGCCGAACTCGACAAAGATTTACAAGATTTGTATAATCGTTGGGTTGGGATGTGTAAGAAAATCCAAAAAGCAGATTATCCCTCTAGAGTTTTGAGCGAGCTCAACAGAGCTTCCTCTATTTTGAGAGATATTTTTGACGATGGGTTTACCGGAATTCACGTAGACGATCCTGAATTACTGACTGAAGTTAAAGAGTATCTGGGGCAAATTGCCTCAGACAGAGTAAATATTGCTAAACTTTTTAAAAGTGAGGTACCTATTTTTGAGCACTTTGGAATTGAACGACAAATTAAGGCATCTTTTGGGCGCACCGTGTCCATGAATAGAGGTGCTTATCTGATTATCGAACACACCGAAGCCCTTCACGTTATTGATGTTAACAGTGGTAACCGATCCAATAAGGCAAAAAATCAAGAAGATACTGCCTTAGAGGTAAACATGATTGCGGCTTCTGAAATTGCCCGACAATTGCGCTTACGCGATATGGGAGGCATCATCGTAGTTGACTTCATTGACATGATACGCCAAGAAAACAGGAAAAAGCTTTTTGAACACTTCCGTAAGGAAATGGAAAGCGACCGTGCTAAGCATAAAATACTACCTCCAAGTAGAATTGGGCTTATACAAATGACGCGTCAGCGTGTTCGTCCCGAAATGGATATCAAAACAACAGAGTCAAACCCCAACATTAATGGAGAGGTTGAAGCACCAATTGTTTTGATAGACAAGATAAAAGCAGATTTAGAGAAGATTTTAGTAAATCCAAAACACAAAAAGAAAAAAATTGTGTTGCACTTACACCCATTTATAGCAGCTTATGTTGCCAAAGGATGGAAATCAGATCGCATGAAGTGGTACTTTGAGTACAACAAGTGGGTCAAAGTTGTCCCACGCGATGCTTACACTTATTTACACTACCGTTTCTTTGATGGAAAAGGAAAAGTAATTCACGTATAAAACAAAAGCGGCCTTAATGCCGCTTTTTTTATTTTAGCCTATATGAAAACGTACTCGGTTCACGAGGCGCTAGAAAAATTGCGTCGATATTGCGCCTATCAAGAGCGCTGTCACAAAGAGGTCAAAGACAAACTTTATAGCATGCAAATGATTCCCGATGCTGTGGAGCAAATTATAGGAACATTGGTTTCCGAAAACTACCTAAACGAAAGCCGTTTTGCACAGCAATTTGCACATGGTAAATTTTCCATAAAGCATTGGGGCAAATTACGTATAACTCGAGAGTTGAAAGAACGTGCTATTTCAGATTATGATATTCGAAAAGCTCTTTTAGCCATAGACGAAGAAGCTTATATAGAAAAAATAAGGGACATCAGTAGCAAAAAATGGCAGCAATTAGCAGGCAACACACTTAAAGTGCGTAAACAAAAGCTTTATCAATACTTAGCTTATCGGGGTTGGGAAACCCACCTCATTTATGCAGAAATTGATGTGCTTAGTACGAACGACTAAAGTGTGTAGTGTAATGAAATGAGTCCGTGTGCTTTTGGCATGGGAATCAAATTCTCAAAGTATGTCACATCAAATAGGTTGCGTCCTTGCAACTCAATACGCCACTTGGCATTTAGCGTGTAGCTAAATTGTAAATTTAAAAGCTGGTAGTTTTCACCCAAAGCACGCTTAGCATATCGGTAGGAAGCCGTAGAGGCAAAACGAGGTGTGAATTGCTTTGTTAGGTTCACATTTACATCGTGCTTTAAAAAGTTAAGTGCATATTTTGAATATACGGATTTAATATAATCGTCTTCTAAATAGGCATAAGAAACCCCCAACGAGTGCATTTGCTTTCCAATGCGATATCGCCATTGGGCATTTAGTTCGCCGCCTACTGTGGTAATTTTTCCACTGATATTTTCAGCTACCCAAGCCTCATCATTAGGTGATTGCTTTACAAAGTCTATCAAGTTTTCGCCATCGCGTTTAAATACTGCCGTTTCAATAGACCAGTTTTTAGCCTTATATCGTAGAGAAATTTCGTGGCTCAACGCTTCCTCTGGAAGTAAGTCTGGGTTTCCTTTGGTTGTAGAGCTCAAATAATATAAATCGGTGTAGGTAGGAATGCGATAGGTATAACCAGTGTTGTAGGTCAGCTTTAAGTTTTGCCCTAAACGGTAACCAACATCAATTCCAGGATAGAAAAAACCACCCATGTCGGAGTAATTGCTCCAAGCAAAACCGGGAGTTATATCAAGTGCGCCAGATGAAAATCGATGTTCAAAAAACAAGTGTGCAATAGTTCTATTTTTATCGCCTAAATTATTACTCTGAATGTTGACAATCGAAAACTCAGCTCCTAAGCCTGTAGCTCCCCAGGCGTTTGTGTTTTTGATATCTACAGATGCACCCAGTCTATTAGTAATGTGCAGGTTTCGAAACACCGAAGGATTGCTCCTAATATAAACGTATTCGTCTTGACCACGTTTCCAGAATAGTCTGGGTGTCCATGTCCACTTTTGATTTTCACTCGAGGCAGTACTTGTTAGTGCCACCAAACTGCTTTGCGTTTCTTCGTATTGGTCTTTCGCCAAAGTAGCTCTGTAAAATCCATTTGCGCCAAATTTACGCTCCGTAAACATGGTCATAAGGCTTAACCGATTTGCACCAACCTCAACGTTGCTTTTTGTAAATACATGGAAATTTTGAAAGTCGGTATTGTATCTATAGCCATCACTTTCTTGCAACGAAACATGTGCTATCTGCTGTAACTTTTCTCCAGCATGCTGAGCTGTAATACCAAATTGGTTGGTATCAAAACTCCCTATTCGATCGGTTAGGGTAACCTTTTTGCTACTAACTTTTTTGGTAACGATATTTATGGCTCCCGTAAATGCGTTTTGCCCATAAATTCGAGCAGCAGGTCCTTTTACAATTTCAATGCGCTCAATAACCTCAAGAGGCAATGCGCTGTTTAGCGTATGGTGCCCCGTTTGTGAATCGTCCACACGGATACCATCAATTAATAGCAGTACTTGACTATAGGTTCCTCCGCGTAGGTAAATGTCTGCATTTGCGCCTTCAATCCCTTGTTGCAGTACGTCAACACCGGCTTGAAAACGGAGTAAGTCTGCTAAGCTGGTTACTGGGGTTTGGGCAATTTGTTTTGCGGTAATTACCGTTACCGATTTGGAATCTTCAGAAAATGGAACATTCAATCTGGGGGAAGAAACTACAACCTCGTTCAGTTGTGTCTGTGCTCTTAATGACATTGAAAATAAGAGCGTACCTAAAATCAGTAAGGTCAAATGACATTTCATGATGTAGAAATTACGGTTAACGGATTTGAACGAACAAAAAAGGTAGGACTTAATCTACAAGCAAGATAACCTTGTTGTCGCTCATTTCTAAGGTACCACCGTTGCTAAGCATCAAAAAGGTTTCGTTGCCTTTTTGGTTAAAATGAGATTGAAACGCCTCGGCAATTTCCATTTCTCCTTGAATTTTTGCCTCTCCTTTAACAAGAGTTGACACTATGGCTGCGTGATGATTGAGCACCTGAAACGATCCTTGCACTCCAGGAACGGAAATAGCCTCTACCTCTCCTTGGAATAGCGTAGCTTCTGGACTTACAATTTCTAAATACATACGAATTATGCGTTTACTTCTGCAAGCATTTTTTCTCCAGCTTCAATAGCTTCTTCAATAGTACCTTTAAGGTTAAATGCTGCTTCAGGAAGGTGGTCTAATTCACCGTCCATAATCATGTTAAAGCCTTTGATAGTATCTTTAATATCTACCAAAACTCCAGGAATACCAGTAAACTGCTCTGCCACGTGGAAGGGTTGCGATAAGAAGCGTTGTACACGTCTTGCGCGAGCTACAGCAAGCTTATCTTCTTCAGATAATTCTTCCATACCTAAAATGGCAATAATGTCTTGTAATTCTTTGTAACGTTGTAATAACTCTTTTACACGCTGAGCACAATTGTAGTGCTCATCTCCTAGGATTTCAGGTGTCAAAATACGTGAGGTAGAATCTAGCGGATCCACTGCAGGGTAAATACCAAGCTCAGCAATTTTACGCGAAAGTACTGTAGTTGCATCTAAGTGCGCAAAGGTTGTTGCTGGTGCCGGATCGGTAAGGTCATCTGCAGGTACGTAAACCGCTTGTACAGAAGTAATCGAACCTTTTTTGGTTGACGTAATACGCTCTTGCATGGCACCCATTTCTGTTGCCAGCGTAGGTTGATATCCTACTGCTGATGGCATACGCCCTAGAAGTGCTGACACTTCTGAACCGGCTTGTGTAAATCGGAAGATATTATCTACGAAAAATAGCACGTCTTTTCCTTGGTCTGTACCCGCTCCATCACGGAAATACTCCGCGACAGTAAGCCCAGAAAGCGCTACACGTGCGCGTGCTCCTGGTGGCTCGTTCATCTGACCAAATACAAAAGTTGCCTTAGATTCTTTCATGGCGTCTTTGTCCACTTTAGACAAATCCCAACCGCCATTTTCCATAGACTCCATAAACTCGTCTCCGTATTTGATAATGCCTGACTCTAGCATCTCACGCAACAAATCGTTTCCTTCACGGGTACGCTCACCCACTCCGGCAAATACAGAAAGTCCACCATGCCCTTTGGCAATGTTGTTAATCAATTCTTGGATAAGTACCGTTTTACCTACACCTGCACCACCAAATAATCCAATTTTACCACCTTTTGCGTAAGGTTCTATGAGGTCAATAACTTTGATACCTGTATAAAGCACTTCGGTAGAAGTAGATAGATCTTCAAACGCAGGTGCTTGGCGGTGAATAGGAAGACCGTTGTCACCTGTTTTTGGTAAGTCGCCAATACCATCAATAGCATCTCCAATTACATTAAAAAGGCGACCGTATACTTCCTCGCCAATAGGCATTTGGATTGGATTGCCCGTAGCAAGCACGTCTGCTCCGCGCTCTAGTCCATCTGTTGAATCCATAGAAATAGTGCGTACTTGATCTTCACCGATATGCGACTGAACTTCAAGGACCAAAGTAGAACCATCTGTTTTCTTAATTTCTAATGAATCGTAAATATTTGGAAGTGTGGTAACAGCAGTGTCGAAAGATACATCTACTACAGGACCAATGACTTGGGATACTTTACCTGTGCTATGTGACATAGTCAAGAATTGTTTTATGTGTTAGCCGTTTGGCTTATTAAATTCGAATGCAAATATAGTCGAATTAAAGCAAGAATTCATGGCTTTAATCCAAAAAAAAAGCACCCAAAGAGGGTGCTTTTATTAACATTTAATCGCAGTTTATAAACTCACTTTAAGTGCAGCATAATATGTTGATCCTATTAGACCTGCACCAGGGATACCTATATAGTTTTCACCCCCAATATTATTTCCGCCAATTTCAAACCTTGAATTCAGCTTTTTCAATTCAAATGAAGCCTTAGCATCAAAAACGACGTTTTCTGGAACATCTGTGTTAAAGAAAGAAGACTCATAATAATATTCAGAATTATATCTGCCATTAGCAGTTAATGTAGCGAAGTCACCAAGCTGATAATTCAATCCTGCTTTAATTCTGTGTTCAGGAGTATTCCACGACATATTAACTTCAATAACAGGGTCTGGAGTAAAATCTAGGTCATTGTACTCGTAAATTAGATTCGCAGTTAAGTTACTTGTTAACATTTTTATGGCTTCAAAACTGAATCCGTACGCATTAAAGTCATTATCCATATTTGAATCCACTTGGAATTCAAAGAAATTTCCACCATCCATTGCAGCTTGAACAGTTGGAAAGGCTGCGTTTACAATTGGGGTGTAAACATATATACCTGCAATTTTATCCTTGTATGCATTATAATAACCACTTACGTCGAATGTAAAGCCAGAATCATTGTACCTGTAGCCTAATTCAATTGTAGATACTGACTCAGCTTTAGCATAATTTAGATCAGCAGCAGACAAATCTATTTTATTTAAAGAATTTTCAAAAACATAGTTCCCAGTATAAACTCCAGCTTGTTGGTTTCGTAACCTAACTGTTTGATTAAACCGATTAACACTTTCTCTTTGGTTACCTAGGATAGAAAAGCTACCATTAAATAACCCAATAAACTTATCTTGATTGGTTGGGTTTCTAAAACCAGTCTGAGCTGATATCCTTATATTTTGATTTTCTGATAAGTTAAGTAGAAAACCTAAACGCGGAGTAAAATTACCATCGTCCATTACATTCTGTTTATCATATCTAACAGATGCGGTCATAGTTACTTTGTCTTGTAGAATATTTGATTTGAGCTGTGCATACCCTCCATATTCTTGGTATTTAATTGGAGTGGAATAATCAGTGTAAAGTGTTCCACCTGTTTCAAGCTTATAATCTCTGTAAACAGCACCAACAATTAAATTTCCAAAACCCAGCTTATCTCCAAAGTCATAATCCACTTCATAATTTAGGATTTGAGAAACATCTTCAACCTTAGACCCACTAAATATCCTAAGTGGATTACTCCTTGATGCTTCCAAAGCAGCATTGAATTCAGCTGTTCCAGGAATAAGCATATTGGCATTTGCTGCTTGTCTAGCTGCCGCATGAAATGGAATAGTACTTCCAAATCTATCCGATAATGTTAATGTCGAAGTGTCTCCACCCATGAGAGCCGTACCACCAATGTGCGTGTTAATCTCATTTAGAACCCATGGGAGTGCCGATTGTGCAGGTATACCGTTAGCAGCTGCTAGTCCTCCCAAAAGCGTTTGAATATAAATTCCAGCCCATCCATTTTCAAGACCTCCGGGTTGCGCATTTGCTACATTGATGGCATCAAGTTTTGTTATAGATGTATTGCCAGCATCTTCATGTGTGAAAAAAAACTTAGCATTAAGTCCTCCTCTTTTGTAATTTACTTTGTGCTGCTGTACAACCACCTCATCCATTTGATAAACAGTAGCTCCGGTATAAAGTGGTGCTTTACCCGTACCTATTAATGATTGAATACTTAGTTCAGACTTACTGTCTGGGCGGTAGTGTATAGCGAAATTACCCTTAGTATTATAGGTGTCACTTCCAACAAGGTCTACAAGGTTATAACCTGTAGTAGCAATCGTTTTAAAATAGTTTGGAGCTAAGTCTGATAATTGTAACAATTGAGGCATATTTGCCAGACTTGCAATTGCTCCAAAAATTGACGGGGATGTGTAAACATACTCCCCTTCCATATTTACAGCATCGTAATCAGGGTTATTTGTATCGTAACCTTCGACAATGGTTCTGTTAGAGGTATGCCTATAATCTGTTGCTAACCACTCCGTTCCCCATTTATGAGAAAAGGTAGCCTTTACAGCAAGTTTATCTGAAATTTTACCACCCATTCGTATAGCAATTTCCTCAAATTGATTAGAACCAGCAGCATCTTGTTCGGTAACTCCAGTACGATAAGTGACATCAAGCCCCTTATGATCAAATGGGTTTTTACTATTTATAAAAATAATACCCTTGTAGGCATCCGCTCCATACAGCGCTGATGATGCACCAGGGAGAACCTCAACACTTTGTACATCAATATCATGAATACCGATTAAGTTTCCAACACCAAATCCAAATACGGGTGCCTGATTGTTCATTCCATCAACAAGAGTAACTAAACCTTCATTGTAAATGTCTGTAAAACCTCTTAAACTGATTTGACTAAAAACTAGACCTGCCTCTAAAATGTTTGTTGATTTTAAATTTGCTAATCCGTTAAAAAAATCTGCAGATGGTGTGTTTTTTATTTGTTGGGTACTAAACTTTTCAACCGTCACTGGAGACTCAAAAATACGCTCTGCCATACGAGAAGCAGAAACCACAATCTCATCTAGTTGTGTAGCAGCTTCGCCCAACGTAATCGATAAAGACTGCGCTGCAGATGAAACCGTAACAGTTTTTGTCTCTAACCCTACATTAGACACCGTAATGGTAAATGGAGGGGTTTTTGAGGTGCTTAAGCTAAAGTTACCGTCAAAATCAGTAACGGTACCTGTGTTGCTATCAACAATAACGCTAGCACCTGGAACCGGCTGACCGTTAGCATCAGTAACTGTTCCCGATACTTGTGTTTGCGCTACTACTACCGTAGAAAGGCAAAACATAATAATTTGGAGAAAATATTTCATAGTAAGTAATTATTTAGTTAATATTTTGGTAAAGATATCATTTTTTTTCAATTAGTATTTACAGTTATGTATTTGATTATAAAATGTAAAAAATCAATCCAATTTTTGTGAATTTGATATCAAAACTGTTGTTTGCAGTTATAGATTTCGCCCATGGTCGCAAATCATGTGCAATACTGATATTCCATGTGTTAAATCCAAAATGAACATTCCATCGCAATAAGGTGCCGTTATTAGATAGATTTGTATTTGATTTAACCCCTTCGAAAGAAGTGTTTTTTGCAACCATTCTTAATGGGATATACAAACTCATTCCCGTGTGAATACGCCAAAAAGCGTGTTTTGATTCCGTAGCACTTCGCCATCTTAATTCAAATGGCACTGCAAAAGATTGCATATTCAAAATATTTTTCTGGTAATCGCCTTGTATTGCTCTAGCCGTAATGGCACCATCCAAAACCTCAAATTGCATATTGTTAAAAACGGTGCTCGACTCCCAGCCCAAACCTAATCCGACAGCAAGTGTTCGCTTTTTATTAATGGGCATGTCACGAATAAATCCCAACGAAAAACTATATGACAATTTGTTCTGAATAAGTTCACTCGGGGCATCTGAAAAATACGGGTAGGCAATGCTGAAATAAATTTGGTCTTCTCTAAATGAGGGTTTTTCGTCTTGTGCCGCAACCTGAAGCACGTTAGCTATAAACAGCAATAGTAGCAGCTTTCTCATAGGTTAAATATACATGAAAAAAAGCATCCTTCAGCTTACGAACCGAAGGATGCTTATGATTTTAAAAGCCGCTAAAGTACTTATCTTAAATTCTGCGTATAATCACCATTACGTGTGGTGTAATTAATTTTTAAGGCATTTACCTTTCGCAATTCTTGTTTAATATCACTGATAAGTCCCATGTTGGTTTCCCCATCAACTTTCAGGGCGGTCGTAAGTACATTTTGCAACTCCTGGCGCTTAGAAGCGCGCTCTGCAAGTACAAATGCACCAACATCTTGTACCGTGGCAAACTTATCGTTCAACTGGATTTTTGGCTGCGTACCATATTTTTCTTGGTACCGGTCACTAGGTTTTCCAGCATATATATACATCACACGGTCTTTTTTATCTAGCTTTTGAACTTGATCCGCGGCAGGAAGCGTATTGGCTACCATTAGCGTACTGTCGCGCATTACAGTTGCTACCATAAAAAAGAATAATAGCATAAATACAATATCGGGCAAGGATGCCGTAGAAATTGCGGGTAAATCTCCACCTTTTTTCTTTTTGAACTTAGACATGCTAACTTGTTTTTGAGGGTTCAGCTTCAGATAATTTCTGTGGGAATAACGCCTTTACAGCATCAAGTTTCGGCTTTAGTGCTTCCTTTTCAGAGGAAGACGTTCGCGGGTCAGAAAACTTGCGGTCGGCATCAACATAAGATAGTCCCAAATTAGGGTTTAGGCGTGCAAACTCACGGTTACGCAACTCGTTGTATGCAGCAACCAACTCGTTTTGAACAGCTATATAAACCTTATAATCCGTTTCGCGGTCATTCTTTAACGAAATTACCGCTTTATCTGGGTTGTCAGATGAACTGGCATCACGTGCGCCTTGGCAGAAATTGCAAGCGTCTTCGCCCTTACCACCACCGTTATCTAAAAAGGCAACTGCAGCAGCACGCAATTCGCTGATTTGCATTGGCTTTTCTTCTACTAAAAGGTCGTTGTTTTTATTTACCACCACAGTAAAGATATTTCGCTCTTTAATAATAGGTGGGTCAACCATATCCTCCATGGGCGGTAACTTACGATTAAGACCTGAATCGGTTTCAATTGTAGTGGTAACCAAAAAGAAGATGAGTAGCAAGAAAGCAATATCAGCCATGGACCCTGCATTCACTTCGGGTGCAGATCTTTTTGCCATAACTTCTTATTTAAAAAATCGCTTTACACCTGAGTACACCATGGTTCCAACAGCAATTACTGCCAAAATATAAAAGGTACGCAGTCCTGTACCAACCCAACGAGAGCCAGCAGCAGAAAGTACTTCGCCATCTTTTAAAGGTGTCTCTACTCCTTCCGAAAAAACGAAAGAAATCAGCACAACCAACGCAAAAGCAGCTACCGAAATAAGTGCTTTTTTAAGCTTGGTAGGGTTTGACGCTAGAGCGGCAAACGATGAAACTACAGTAATCAAAACCACAACTGCCAAAATGACTAAGGCAAGTGTGGTTATTGGCGATACGGATGAAAAATTGCCCGCAAAGCTATCCATTTCAATGGCATCATCGCCTTTAGAAAGTATGGTAACCTGAAAAATCAAGCCCAACACACCTAAGACAATTGCCACGATTTTTGTTATTTTTTGAATATTCATAATACAGTTGCTTTATGAATTACTTCTGGTTTGCTACAAGAAGGTCAATCAAGGTGATAGAAGCATCTTCCATATCGTTTACAATACTGTCAATTTTTGCAATAATATAATTGTAAAATATTTGTAGAATAATTGCAACTATAAGACCAAATACAGTAGTCAAAAGTGCTACTTTAATACCTCCTGCAACAAGAGATGGCTGCATATCTCCTGCAGCTTCAATTTTGTCAAAGGCTTGAATCATACCAATTACCGTACCCATAAACCCAAGCATGGGAGCTAGTGCGATGAATAGTGAAATCCATGAGACATTTTTTTCAAGTTGTCCCATTTGAACGCCACCGTAAGCCACTACGGCTTTT
Organism: Flavobacteriaceae bacterium UBA7446; assembly: GCA_002478685.1. Taxonomy (GTDB): domain Bacteria; phylum Bacteroidota; class Bacteroidia; order Flavobacteriales; family Flavobacteriaceae; genus UBA7446. The sequence continues at coordinate 7,015 of DLPY01000048.1, read as the reverse complement.
TCAGCACTTTCTACACCTTCCCCAGAACGGTCAAGTCCTTGATAGAAAATAGAGGCAACAGGTCCTTTCGTGTTTCGGCAAACTTCTTTGGCAGCGTTAACGCCACCAGCGGCTAGTGCTCCTTCAATAGATGCTGTAAGCTTTGCGGTGTTGGTAGTTGCTAAGTTTAGGAAGATAATACGCTCAATGGCAATGGCAAGTCCTAAAATCAAACACAATAAAACGATGCCCATAAATCCAGGACCGCCTTCAATAAATCTCTTTTTTAATTCTTGTGTAAAGCCCGCTTTTTGAACTTCAGCGGGTTGTGACTGCTCTTGTACAGCTTCAGTAGCAACTTCAGCTTCTTGAGCTGCAAGTGAATCAGATTCTTGAGCAAATGCATTTGGCATTGTAGCCATAAAAAATAGTGCTAAGAAAGTAAGGGAAAAAAAACGTTTCATTTAAAATATTTTTCGGTTTTTGTAATGATTTATTTGATGACGCTAAATATATAAAAAATACTTAATGCAATCGCACATAGTTCTCCTTTGATTTATAATAGAGTTGTAAGTATATCTTTAGTCTACAACTACATCACCCACAATGTTCGTAGCGGAGTTAATAACAAAAATTCTAACAAAAGAAAACTAAAAAAAGTAATGTAAACAACTTATTTTTGGTTTATGAAAAAATTAGATTTAAATACAACTCTACAAATTATAATTATTGTTCTATTATTAATATGTGTTTATGGAATTTATTCACTACCAACACTAGAACAAATAGATCAAAGAATAATGCATTGGGAACAACATTTTGGAAACCACTTTTCTAACCAATAAGTACTTTTAAAAAGTCCCTTACGAAAACACTTAGACACTTCATTTATCAATCAACCTAACACTTAGCAGAGAGGAAGGGATTCGAACCCTCGATACGCTTTTGACGTATACACACTTTCCAGGCGTGCGCCTTCGACCACTCGGCCACCTCTCTAATTTTAGGTCGCTAATATCGAAAAAATATCCGCAAAAAAAATTTCAAAGAAACTTAAATGCCAAACAACTTTTTGGCGTTTTGGGCTGTAATTTCGGATATTTCTTGCACAGAAATTCCGTACACAGCAGCTACTTTGGCTGCAATAAGCTTAAGAAATGAAGGTTCATTGCGTTTTCCGCGATATGGCACAGGTGCCAAATATGGTGCATCGGTTTCAAGTACCACAGAACTTAGAGGAATATGCGAAAGCGTTTCGGCAAGACCACCATTTTTAAACGTAACCACACCTCCAACCCCTAAATACATATTAAAGTTAATGGCGCGTTGTGCCTGTGTAGCATTTCCTGTGAAGCAGTGAAAAACCCCTCGCAATTTGGAATTGTTCACTCCCTCAAGTACTTCAAAAACTTCATCAAATGCTTCTCGGCAGTGAATGACAATGGGCAAATCAAACTCCAAGGCCCATGCTATTTGCTGTGCAAACGCCTCTTGTTGCGCCTTCAGATAGGTTTTATCCCAATACAAATCCATGCCAATTTCGCCTACCGCCACAAAATGGTGCTGTTGCAGCTGGGCATATACATTTGCCAATTCTTCAGCGACATTATCGCCCACATGCGTTGGGTGCAAGCCCATCATCAAATGTATGTTATTCGGGTAGTCACGCTTGAGCGCATGCATAGCTTCGGAGGTTTCGGAATCTATAGCGGGCAGCACAAACTGCATTACCCCGGCTTTCTTTGCCCGAGTAATAACTTCCGTACGATCAGCATCAAACTCCTTTACATACAAATGTGTGTGTGTATCAATTAGCATAACGCAAAAATACAGCAATGCCTTGTATATTTACCACATGATTCGCACCTTATCTGCACTCTTACGCCGCAAAGGCTATGTTCGGGTTCCGCTCACAAAATTAGCTTCTGGTCACTATATATGTAAGCTAACGCTAAATAACGTTGATGGAGTGTTTATTGTGGACACGGGCGCATCGCACACTTGTGTTGCTTTGGAGAAGGAAGTACATTTTTTGCTCAACTCCACCAAAGCAGAAAAACAGTCTGCCTCGGCAAGTAGTGCCGATATGGATACCCGACAAAGTGTCGAAAATCATTTGCGCATTGGCAGCTGGGAGCAATCGAAACAAGAACTGATTTTGTTTGATATGACCACTGTAAACGAAGCGCTTGCACAACTTAACGAAGATGCCGTAGATGGCATTTTAGGCGCAGATGTACTACATGCAACCAAAGCCGTTTTGGACTACCGCCGAAATGGGCTTTTCTTAAAGATCTAAAGCCTTTTTGGCATCACCGTCCATAAGCAGTGAAATAGGGTCTTCCAAAGCTTCTTTGACTGCAACCAAAAAACCTACGCTCTCGCGTCCGTCAACAATGCGGTGATCGTATGAAAGTGCTACATACATCATCGGGCGAATTTCCACCTTGCCGTCTACAGCAACAGGACGTTCCAAAATGTTGTGCATGCCCAAAATCCCAGATTGTGGCGGATTGATAATCGGTGTAGAAAGCATGGAGCCAAATACTCCTCCGTTTGAAATGGTAAACGTACCGCCAGTCATTTCGTCCACAGTAATTTGACCATCACGCGCACGAATAGCAAGACGCTTAATTTCAGCTTCAATTTCCTTAAAACTCATGTCTTCTGCATTGCGTACCACAGGAACCATAAGTCCTTTTGGTCCTGAAACCGCTACGCTGATATCACAGTAGTCATGTAAGATCTGTTCGTTGCCATCAATCATGGAATTAACGTCTGGGAATTCTTGTAGTGCACGCACCACAGCTTTGGTGAAAAAGCTCATAAACCCAAGTCCAACATCATGTTTTGCTTTAAATTCCTCTTTGTATTTGGCGCGCAATGCAAAAATGGGTGACATATCCACCTCGTTAAAAGTGGTAAGCATGGCGGTTTCGTTTTTGACTGTTACCAAACGTTCAGCAACTTTTCGTCGTAACAACGACATTTTCTTGCGTTCCATTGGGCGTTCGCCAGCGGGTGTTCCCATGGACGGTACCGCTTTGATGGCATCTTCTTTGGTAATACGTCCGTCACGGCCCGAGCCTGTAATGGTTGAAGTATCCAATCCTTTTTCGGCAATAATTTTTCGTGCTGCAGGAGAAGCCGTCCCTGTAGCGTAGGTAGTTTGTTGTGTAGCAACAGAAATAGATTGTGGTGCAGCCTCCACGTTGGCTGTTGCAGCTTTAGTTTCTTGTCCTTCAGGTTTTGGTGCAGCCGTATCAATATGGCACACTACCGCACCCACAGCAACTGCATCGCCTTCTTCGGCTTTAAGCGTAATCACGCCGCTTTGTTCGGCAGGAAGTTCTAAAGTTGCTTTGTCCGAGTCTACTTCCGCTATGGCTTGGTCTTTTTCAACATAATCACCATCGCTTACCAGCCATTCTGCGATTTCTACTTCTGAGATGGACTCGCCCGGCGAGGGCACTTTCATTTCTAAAATCATAACTCCTGTTTTATGCGCTAGCGCATGTTGTCTTTGGTTTTGTCAAATACGTATTCAATAATTTCTTGATGACGCCTTTTGGAGCGGGTAGCACTTCCCGCCGAAGGCGCGCCATAAAAACGCCTGGAAGCCACACGAAAATCGCGCGCCTTAGGTAAATGTAATAATAAATGACCATAAGCACCCATATTACGTGGTTCTTCTTGCGCCCAAACCACCTCCGCTTTGGCGTATTTTTTAAACAAGGCTTCCAATTCCGCTTTGGGCAATGGAAACAGTTGCTCTAATCTTACAAGTGCCACATCGGAGCGATGTTTTTGTTCACGAGCATCAAGCAAATCGTAATAAAATTTTCCTGTACAAAGCACTACTGTTTTTACATCTTTAACAGTTACGCTATTGTCGCCAATTAATGGCTTAAACTGCCCTTTTGCCAATTCTTCTTTAGTGGAAATCGCTTTGGGGTGACGCAACAAACTTTTTGGTGTAAATACCACAAGTGGTTTTCTGTAGGTAGATTTTAATTGACGGCGCAACAAATGAAATAGGTTTGCTGGCGTGGTTACATCGGCAACAAACATATTGTCTTTTGCACAAAGTTGCAGGTAGCGCTCCATGCGCGCGGAAGAGTGCTCGGCACCTTGACCTTCATAGCCATGAGGTAAAAACAATACCAACCCGTTTTGCATTTTCCATTTGTCTTCAGCTGAAGACAAATACTGGTCAATCATGATTTGTGCGCCGTTACTAAAATCGCCAAACTGTGCTTCCCAAATGGTAAGCGCATTTGGACTTGCCATTGCGTAACCGTAATCGTATCCCATAACGCCATATTCCGAAAGGGATGAGTTAAAAATATCGAAGTTACCTTGCTCTTTATCTACACTGTTGAGCAATACTACCTCCTCCTCAGAATCTTCTACCTTCATGACAGCATGACGGTGCGAAAACGTACCACGCTCTACGTCTTGACCCGAAATACGGACATCGTTTCCTTCTGAAAGCAACGATCCGTAAGCAAGCAATTCGCCTAGTGCCCAATCCAATTTGTTACGTTCAAAATACATGGCCTTACGGTCATCAACCAAACGAACCGTTTTGCGTAAGAATTTTTTGTTTGAAGGGAGCGTTGTTAGTTGCTCCGCGATGGCATTAAGGCTTTCAAGCCCGAAAGAGGTGTCAACTGGATCTAGCATATCTGCCTCTTTTGCCAATTGGAAGCCCGCCCATTCGTCTTGCATAAATGGGGTAATCACCGTGTTCGAGACATGGCGTGCATCTTCCAATTTTTCTTCAAGGGTTTGTTTGTACTCCGCCTCCATTTGTGCCAATTCTTCTTGACTAATAACGCCTTGCGTCATCAGTTTTTCAGCATAAATATCGCGTGGGTTTTTGTGCTTTCCAATGGCTTTGTAGAGTTTTGGCTGCGTGAATCGCGGCTCATCTCCTTCGTTGTGACCATATTTACGGTAGCCCAACAGGTCAATAAACACATCTCTTGAAAAACGATTTCGGTATGCCAATGCAAAATTCATGGCATGGACTACTGCCTCAGCATCATCCGCATTAACGTGCAACACCGGTGATAGGGTTACTTTGGCAACATCGGTGCAATACGTACTGGAACGTCCATCCAAATAATTTGTGGTAAACCCTATTTGATTGTTCACTACAATATGCACCGTACCTCCAGTTCGGTATCCGTCGAGTTGTGCCATCTGGACCACTTCATACACCACTCCTTGACCTGCAATTGCGGCATCACCGTGAATCAGAATCGGCATTACTTTTCGAGTATCACCTTCGTAATTTCGGTCTTGTTTTGCTCTGGTAATACCTTCCACTACGGCATTTACCGCTTCCAAGTGCGACGGATTGGGCGCGATATTCATATTGATTTGATATCCAGCATCGGTAAGGCGTTTTGAGGTCCAACCTAAGTGATATTTAACATCGCCGTCAAAAACCTCTTCTTTGTAGTCTTTTCCATCAAATTCACTAAAAATATCTTGGGCAGGCTTTCCAAAGATATTGGTCAGGGTATTTAATCGGCCGCGATGCGCCATTCCTACCACAAACTCTTCAACGCCGTCTTTAGCAGCTCCCTCAATTAGGGCATCAAGCGCTGGAATTAATGATTCGCCACCTTCGAGCGAAAAGCGTTTTTGACCCACATATTTGGTGTGTAAAAAGCTTTCAAAGGCAACTGCTTCATTTAGTTTTTTAAGGATATGTTTCTTTTCTGCTGCGCTAAAGGTTGGATGATTTCCGTTACTGTTAATCCACTTTTGAATCCAATTTACTCGTTGCGGATGCCGAATAAACATATATTCCAAACCAATAGATTCACAATAAATACGTTCCAGATGCACAATGATATCGGCAAGTGTCGCCGGACCGATACCTATAATATCTCCAGCTGAGAATACGGTGTGCAAATCATCGTGCGACAAACCAAAATTTTCAATGGCAAGGGTAGGCTTGTACTTTCGTCGCTCCCTTACAGGGTTGGTACGGGTAAACAAATGTCCGCTTCCGCGATAACCGTCGATGAGTTTTACTACTCGAAATTCTTTAAGAACGCTTTCGGGAATAGCGTCCGTAGTGTGCTGTTCGGCATTTTCCAAACCAAAGTCAAATCCTTGAAAAAAAGCACGCCAACTAGGCTCTACGCTATCAGGGTTTATGAGGTATTGGTCGTAAAGCTGCGCAAAATGAGCCATATGGGCTGCATTGAGAAACGAATACTTGTCCATCTAGGAGTGGTTGTACTAAACAAATGTACTGTATTTGCGTTTATTAACGCAGGATTTAGTTGAAAAAAACTATTTAATGCTAAAGTAAAAAAATGTAGATTTGAATGTGTTTGCTTTAGTCGATTGTAACAACTTCTACGCTTCTTGTGAGCGCATTTTTCAACCCACATTAAACGACAAACCCATTGCTATTTTGTCCAACAATGACGGTTGTGTGATTGCGCGTAGTAATGAGGCCAAAGCCCTTGGACTACCCATGGGGGCGCCTGCACACAAGTTCTCGTCTTTTTTTAGACAACACAACGTTCAAGTTTTCTCGTCCAATTATCCGCTCTATGGTGATATGAGCCAGCGTGTGATGGATGTCTTGCGTCAATTTACACCAGAGGTAGAAGTATACAGCATTGACGAGGCATTTTTACATTTTGATGGCTTTGACCGCTATCACATGGAAACCTATGCACAACAAATACGCAAGCGTGTGCGGAAATGGACGGGTATGCCCGTTAGCATTGGTCTTGGCCCGAGTAAGAGTCTTGCTAAAGTAGCCAACCGTGTGGTAAAAAAATTCGCTAATAAAACTAAAGGTGTCTATGTAATTGACTCGGAAGAAAAGCGCATTAAGGCACTGAAGTGGCTGCCCATTGCAGATGTTTGGGGGATTGGTCGTCAACACGCACGCCGATTGGCATTTAAGAACATAGAAACCGCATATGACTTTACGCAACTTTCGGACGATTGGGTACGCAAACATATGAGCGTGGTAGGGCTTCGCCTAAAAAAAGATTTG
>DLPY01000024.1 GCA_002478685.1 Flavobacteriaceae bacterium UBA7446 | reverse complement strand
ACGATTGTTAGGCGATGGATCTCAATTGGGCTGTTCGTTTTCCTATGCTGTTCAGCCGGAACCAAAAGGCTTGGCACAAGCTTTTTTGATTGGCGAATCGTTTATTGGGAATGATTCGGTAGCACTCATTTTGGGGGATAATATTTTTTATGGTACTGGACTTAAAGAGGCCTTGCAGTCGTGTACATCCCCAACAGGAGGTATCATCTTTGCTTATGGTGTCCAAGACCCTGAACGTTATGGCGTGGTGGAGTTTGACGCACACAGCAATGCCATTTCCTTAGAGGAAAAGCCACAAAATCCAAAATCTAATTTTGCTGTTCCAGGTATTTATTTTTACGATAATGAAGTGGTTTTAATCGCAAAAGAAATCAAACCTAGCCCAAGAGGCGAACTGGAAATAACAGATGTCAATAAGGCGTATTTGCAAAAGCAAAAGCTTCAAGTACGAGTCCTGGATAGCGGAACGGCTTGGCTGGACACAGGAACATTTTCTTCACTTATGCAGGCTGCGCAATTTGTGCAAGTATTACAAGAGCGACAAGGCATTCGTATTGGCGCTATTGAGGATGTAGCACTTCGAATGGGCTATATCAATCAAGCGCAACACGACACCTTTATTTCCCCATTCATTAAAAGCGGTTACGCAAAACGTTAGGTATGCAGATAGAAAAAACCAAGCTAGCGGGATGTGTGGTGGTTACGCCAAAAACATTTGCAGATGAGCGAGGCTATTTTATGGAAAGCTTTCGCCAATCATGGATGGATTCGTTAGCGGAATTTTCAGGGAACTTTGTACAGGACAATCAATCCTTTTCGTATTACGGCACTATTCGGGGGCTGCATTTTCAAGAAGGAGAGCACGCACAGTCCAAGCTTATTCGGGTGGTTCAGGGGACCATCTTGGATGTGGTTCTCGATTTAAGACAAGAATCACCTACATGCGGAGAGCACATTAGTGTAGAGCTTTCAGATCAAAACAATCATCAGCTATGGATACCAAAAGGGCTTGCTCATGGATTTTCGGTACTTTCTGAATCGGCAACTGTATGTTATAAATGCGATGCATATTACAATAAAGAGGCCGAAAAAGGGATTTATCCACTGGATCAAACCCTTCAGATTGATTGGCGTATTCCAACATCAAAACAACTTATTTCTCCAAAAGACTTGGCACTGCCAACATTTAATGACTACAAGGCATGAAAACCGTTTTAGTTACAGGCGCAAATGGGCAGTTGGGTTTAGCCATACAGTCTGCAACGGCTAATTTTCCTGAACTTCAGTTTGTTTTTGCTGGAAAAGCGGAATTGGATATTACCAATGAAAAAGAGATAGCAGCTTTTTTTGAAAACAACCAATTAGATTACTGTATAAATGCAGCAGCGTACACTGACGTTGACAAAGCTGAGGAAGAACCCCAAGCGGCGTATTTATTAAACGAAACGGCACCGCGCCTATTGGCTCAGGCCTGTAAAAAACACGGCGTTTTTTTGGTTCATATTTCTACGGACTATGTTTTTGATGGCACTAAAGGAACCGCCTATACAACGGAAGATACCCCGAACCCTATAAACGTGTATGGCGCATCAAAGCTTGCTGGCGAAAAAGCCATAGCCGCAGTTGGGGGCGATTATTGTGTTATGCGTACGTCTTGGCTGTATTCGGAATATGGGAATAATTTCCAGACCAAAATTTTAAAGAAGCTTAAAACCTCGTCTGAGCTAGAAGTTGTTGGGGATTTATACGGCACACCTACCTATGCCCCGAATTTAGTTGTATTTTTGTTAAATAAAATAATTAAATCTGCATTTACATCTAATATGAAACACTTTAGCGACGGAAAAACTATGAGTTGGTATGAATTGGCGAAAAAAATTGTTGACGAGGGCGTTAACTTGAATAAAGTTGAGGCAAGTGTGTTACAGCTTAAAGCAAGAAGGGCAAAGAACACCTCCATTTAATTAATGAAGGAGCTACGAAACATTTCATCGAATATCCTCTACTTGTTTTTTGACAAAGTTTATGGAGCAATAATTTCACTTTTTTTTCTTTCCATCCTAACAAATTATCTAGGTCCAGAATTATTTGGCGTCTGGAGTTATATTTTATCCTTTGCTTCTATTGCCGTGCCTTTGTCAACGGCAGGCACAAATTATACTATAGTAAAAAAGTTTTCGTTAAATCAAAACCCAGCTGAAGTGGCAAAACAGGCATTTTTATTACGCCTGTTGGCATCAATAGCTACAACATTACTACTATTATTAACGTTTGTTGTAATCTCAAAAACAGCAAGCCAAAAAGAAATAACTACCCTAATGTTCTTTTCAGCGGCAATGATTTTAAACAATGTTAACCTAAGCGTTTTATACAATGAATATAGGATAAAAAATGGAAAGACGGTATTGGCAAAAAACATAGGATTTACTATTGGCACAAGCATCAAGATATTGCTGATTTACAATAATGCATCTATTTCTGAAATAGCAGCAGTAACCATTTTAGAGAGTTTGATATTTTTTTTAGTTGGATATTGTTTGACAGACCTGCAAATTGTTGCAACCTTTTCATCTAAAGTTTTTTCAGATTCCATAAAATTACTAAATGAATCCTTCCCTTTGTTCTTGTCTTCAGTGGTCGTAATATTATACCTCAAGATTGATGTTATTCTCTTGAGACACTTTACGGAATTAGGAGAGGTTGGGTATTATGCTGCGGCAGCAAGGATTTCGGAAATGTTATATGCAGCCCCAGTTGCAATATCTACAGTTTTTTTCCCGATTATAATGAAAGAAATAAATTATAATAAAGAAACAAAGAAAAATAGAATTCGATTTTATGCAATTGTTTTTTATTTATGTTTGTTCATCTCTATTTCATGCTCATTATTAAGCCCATATATCATTCAAGTTATCTATGGGAACTCCTTTTATGAAGCTTCACAAATTTTCTCCTTGCACTGTCTATCCATACTATTTATTGGATTTTTAACTTCGTCTAGCAAAGAGTTAATAGCAAAGAACAAATACAAGCTTATTTTTTATCGTGACCTGATGGGACTTTTTAGCAACCTGCTTTTAAATATTATTTTGATGCCGTACTATGGAGCCTTAGGTGCAGCTGTATCTACACTAATTTCATATTTATTAGCATCTGTTATAGCAAACTTATTTTATTCAGAAACAAAACAAGTGTTAGCACTAATGCTAATATCTCCTTTAGCTATTTTTAAAATCAATGTTATCAAGAACGCTTAGATATTTTAAAGAGTACTATATAGCTCCAGGGTTATACAAAAAAAAGTACGATTATCCAACCCATGTTAATTTTCCTGTTACAGATAATTGTAACTCACAATGTCACATGTGTAATGTTTGGAAAGACAAATCTTATAATGAATTAAGCCCAAATCAAATAGAAGCTATTTTTTCAGATAGTCTTTTTAAAAATGTTTTACATGTTGGGTTATCGGGAGGTGAGCCAACTCTCCGAAAAGACCTTGTAGAAATTGTTTCACGAATAATCAAAACAACACCAAAACTCAAAAGCTTATCCATAACCTCACATGGATTTCATCCAAAAAAATGGGAAAAAATAGCCCCTTTGATAAAAGAGCAAACATCTATGCTAGGAATTGAATTTAGAATAAATATAAGCGTTGATGGCATAGGGTCTTTGCATGAAGAAGTAAGAAGGGTAAAAGGCGGATGGGAAAAGGTTAAGCAAACCATTTCTGTTGTTCAAAATCAAAACACCCCGCTCCAACTACAGTGTACCGTATCAAAGCATAACATTTTTGGAGTAAACGAGGTGTTGAGTTTTGCAAAAGAAAATGACATTGATGTAATATTTAGAAAAGCAACTGAAATTAAGCGTTTGTACAACAAGAAAATCTTAGATGAATTTGTTACTGTTAGCCAAGAAAACTCATTCCTTTCTGATTTTCTTGTTTCGGAAGAGTTGATGAGTGCCACTATTAACCCTTCACGAAGGTTGTTCTATAGAGACCTATCCAAAAGATTAGTTAAAAAAATAGACAGAAAAGCTCCTTGTCATTTTCAAAACAACGGTGTATTGTTGTCAGCTCACGGCGAGTTATTTCATTGCTCAATTGATGAAAAACCTTTGGGAAATGCACTTGAGGAGTCAGCGGAGAAAATATATTTCAGCAAAAAATCTTTAAAAAGCAAGAACGAGCTGTTTTCTAAGGTTTGCCCTAATTGTGCTCACGATCAATCAGGAGCATGGACTCCCACCAGACTAATTTTTGAGGTTTTAAAAGTGAAAACTCAAATGTTTCAAAAGCTAGGTAAGCTTGTCAGATTTTTAACCAAAAACATAAAGGTAATTTTGTTCGTTCCAAAGCCTGTTTTTTTAGATCACAAGAAAGAAAAGTGCGCTCACATTATTGGTGCATACGGTGGAGAACATGTAGGGGACTCAGCTATTTTGGGAGGAGTATTGTTAAGAATAAAAAAAAGACGACCATATATCACAAAAGCTATTGTGTATAGTCTCCGACCAGATCGCACAAAATTTTGGTATTCTGGTTTAGAGGGTATTGATATTGACGTTGAAATAAAACCATATAACCATAAAAACTTCAGTGTTTTTTCCAAACAAGATTTATTGGTTTGGGCTGGAGGTCCTATAATGGAAATGCCTAACGATTTGCTTAACCATTATTACACGACGAAAATTTTTAATCGCATAAACATTCCGTTTGAAATAATTGGATGTGGTTGGGGACCATTCAAAACGAAATACTCTAAAGTTCTTGCCAATACAATGGTCAGAAACGCAACATTCGTGCAGTTAAGACAAAAGGTTGATATAAAAACAAATTATGAACTATTACGAGACCCCGCATTTGATTATTTAGAGTATTATACTCAACATGGCAAAGTATTAGATTGGACCTTTTCAAAAAGCAAAACGGATGAGTTTGTTGCTAAACACATGAGCAATGGAAAGAAGAATGTTTTTATCAATGTTAGACCTGTTTGGAACAAATACAATAAATCCAATTATTCTAACAGTCGAATAGAGGAAATAATAATTGAAAAGCTCGTTGCTCTTATTGAAGAGAACGATTTTAACTTCATTGCAGTTCCATTTAATACAGATCATTATGGATTCTCAGACGTAAAAATGAGTCTAAAATTAAAAAAGGCGCTTGGCGAAAACCAGCAAAGACTAGCGGTGTTTAACAGAGAATTGAACGCTAAAGAAATGGTTTATTTTCTTAGCAAGTTTAACAGTGGAGTTTCTATGCGCTTTCATGCGTGTATATTTGCTATAGCACTCAACGTGCCTGTTTATGGGCTTGATTATACAGCAGGTGAGAAAGGAAAAGTTGGGCACTTGTTCGACTCTTTTAGAAGCGACAAGTATGTTAATATATTATCCATTAACGAAGATAAAATTAATAACTTCTTAGAACAGTGTTAATTTGAGAGTTCTTGTCATGCATAACGCCTATAAATTCTACGGAGGAGAGGATACTGTATTTAATCAAGAGGTAAGGGCGTATCAAAATTTAGGGTACGAAGTTGAAGTTTATCAGAAATCAAACAATAAACTAAGTATTTTAGATATTGTTTTTTGTTTATGGAATCCCAAATCATATTTGGAAGTAAAAAGACTTGTAAAAACCTTCAAGCCTGACATCATTCACATACATAACTTTATTTTCAAGCTTTCTCCAAGCATCTTTTGGGCATTGAATAAAAACACAAAAGTATATCTTACCATTCATAATTACAGGTTTTTGTGTCCTAGCGGCACCCTGTTTATTGACGGTCAAGTAGATTTAAGTTCTAAAACACACTTTGGGCTTTTAAAAAATATTTTTAAAGGGGTGTTCCAGAATTCGATTCTTAAAACAGCCCTCATGGTGTTGATTTTTAAATTCAACGAAGCTATAGGCTCATTTAAAAGGATAAATACCTTTATTTTTTTGACAACATTTAGCCGAGATATTCATGTTGACTGGAAAAAAGAGTTTTTTAACAAAAACCGTATAAAACCAAACTTTTTAAAAGCATTTAATTTAGAATGGAGCAATGTATGTATTGATATAATTTTTGTAGGGAGAATTTCAGAAGAAAAGGGGCTAGAGAAGGTACTCCCTATTCTAACCAAACACCGTGAACTGACTTTTGCAATTGTAGGAGAAGGTCCAGATTATAAAAAACTTAAATTACAATATCAAAAATGTTTGCACATTAAGTTTTACGGCAAACAATCACACGAAAACACGTTAGCCTTGCTTCAAAAATCTAAATTTTTGTTATTCCCCTCTATTTGGTATGAAGGTATGCCAATGACAATTATTGAATCATTTTCATTAGGGAAGCCCATAATCGCTCATAATTTTGGCGCAATGAATGCCATGATAAAACATAAGTTAAACGGATTGCTTTATAGCTCTAATGAAGAACTAGATGACATTCTGGACAATTTCAGTCAAGCAGATTACGTTAGTCTTAGTAACAATGCTAGAAAAGAGTTTGAGTCTAACTATAGCCAAAGAATAGGGCTTGAGAATTTAAAAAGACTTTAATGGAAAGAATCCCAACGCTTTTTCTTTTTTTATTATTAACGGTTTTTTTCTTCAATTCGGACTATTTCGAACGTAATTTCTTTTTTAATGAAGTTATATCTTTCATAGGGGCGATGTTTTTCCTTTTGAAGATAGTAAGACTTAAAAGATTTAAAATTGAAAAGCGATCTTACACATTTTATATTTTCATTTTTGTTGCTGTTTGCTGTTTTCACCTTATCTACTCACTCAACAAAATGACTTCCTTTTACTACTATGCTAGAAACAGCGTTATCCTATACTCTGCATTTTCTTTTTTCCTGGGATACTATTTTTTTGAACGTTATCATGGAATAGCATTGGGATTCAGAAAAGAACTTTTAGCAGTCATGTCCACGTCAGTTGTCTTTTTTAAAATGATACTAGCTAGATACTCTGGACCTATACTACTACCTCTTTTCACAGGGGTCAAAAGCATGTTTAACGTCATTTTACTTTTTGCATTGATATTGATACATTCTGTAAAAGAAGACGCATTAAGCGTTGCGGTAATCATTCCCCTTTTTTTACTTGTTTTTCTTTCAAGAAATTTTAAAGAATTTTCTAGATATTTTTTGATAGGGATTACACTTACAGTTCTTTTTTTCTTGTATTTCTATGACAATTTTATGTTATACAAAACAGGATATTATAATTATTTTGGGAATGTTCACGCAATCTACGATTCTCATCCTGCACTTTCTGTTGATATAAACGTTACTTGGAGAATTCTTTTATGGTTTAGGTATATTGTTGAGCGTTTCCCAGATAATATTATAGGCATTGGATTTGGAACACCCATGTTAGATTACATTGCAGAAAGAAGAAGTCATTGGACAGGAAATGATGAAATTCATGCACATGTTTCAGGAGCACACAACTCATACCTTACTCTTTTGTTAAGACTAGGGGTAGTTGGCTTTTATGCCCTAGTTATGATTTCGAGAAAAGTGTTTAAAGACTATTTTCACGCCAGAAAATTAGGCAACTTTAAGCAATATATACCCTACTATTTCGTTTGGATAGGGATGTTTTCTTTAATAGTTTTTAACCTTGGTCTAGAAAGCCCATTAAGGGCAGGGTTATTTTGGGTGGCAACGGGGTTTGTTGCTAAAATCGGAACAAAATTTTAGCCACATGAAGAATATCTCTACCAATCTAATTATACTTACTAGTTTTTTAATCCCATTAGGAATAGGAACACAAAACCTTTCTTTGATTTTGCTTTTTGCAGCGGCATTGTTTACCTACAAAAATAAGAAAGGCATAAAAGCAAAAGACCCTAAGGCTTTATATGTGTTGATTTTATACCCTATTATTTTGATTTTGTCTTCAATCGACAATTTGCCTTTCTTGATTGAAAACCCAAACCTGTTTTTGGCGGTTGTCATTCCGTTATTGCTATCAATAAACCACGAACTTAATAAACAAGACTTAAACAGAATACTTTCGGCATTTGTCGTATCTGTTTCGTTATTATCTTTTGCAAAAACTACAGTTTTCATTTATCAACAAGGAATAGAAAACCTTTTAATTCTCCCTCAAAAAAAATTGGCAAGCTTGCTAATCGGTTATAGTTATCTAAACCTTTCGATGTATGTTGGGTCTGCAATACTCTTCTCTATTTATCTTATGAAAGGAAAGACCACAAAAAAAAACATACTTATAACCAACAGTTTATTTTTATTTCTTTTTTTAGTCTTTTTATCATCAAGAGTCGTTTTGGTAACCACGTTATTAATAGTGTTGTTGCTATTTTTAGCCAACGCTCCAAAAAATAAACGTTTTTTTGTCATTGGTGCCTTTGGCACTTTTGTTTTCATATCTTCGCTTGCGGCATATATGGTAGACACACCAATTGTTGAAAAAATGAAAGAAGCGGTCAATTACAATAATGAGTATTCAAACATAAAGGAAAAATGGGGAGGCAGAATTATGCGGCAAGAAATATGGACTTGTGCTATTATGCTAATAAAAGAAAAACCAATTTTTGGTTATGGTTATGACAATGTACAAAATGAGCTTAACGAATGTTACGAGAAAACGAGCAAACATCCCGTTTTGTATAGAGTAAAATCGAAAAAAAATGCGCATAATCAGTTTTTTCAAATGACATTAGCGTCAGGGGCACTAGGCTTGTTCACATTTTTAGCAGCTGTAGTTTATGGGCTTAGAAAATCAATAATTAAAAAAGACATACTTCTGTTTTCATTTATTACTTTTACATTATTATGTTTTTTAACAGAAAGCCACCTAGAAAGAAACCATACTATCTACCTATTTTACTTTTTTGTTTCACTGCTTTTGCATCAGACACCATATGTTAAATACACTAACCCCAAATAAAAAGCAACTTTTCGGAGTGGATTATGCCATAGGGGACTATGACAGTTTGGGCGACTATATTGTGGAAGCAGCTCGCACATACAAAAGCATTGGGGTTTCGGCATTGGCTGTCCACGGACTTATGGAGACTCAAGAAAATCAAGAGATGAAAAACGCCCTAAATAACATAGACATCATAACGCCAGACGGTCAGCCTGTGAGATGGGCACTTAATTTTTTTCATAAAGCAGAATTAAAAGACAGGGTTTACGGACCTAAATTAACCTGGGAAGTTCTAAAAAAAGCAAATAAACATAAGTTGAGTGTTTACCTTTTTGGAAGCACAGAAGAAACGATAAAAGGCTTTATTGAAAAGATAAACTTAGAATTGCCTGATTTAATAATTGCAGGATTTCATGTTGACAGATTTAGAGAGGCAACAGAAGAAGAAGATGAACAAGACATTGAAAAAATTAATGCAAGCAAGCCAAATTTAGTTCTAGTAGGACGAGGATGTCCCAGGCAGGAGATTTGGGTTGGAAATCATGTAGGTAAAATTTTCGCTCCCATGTTAGCCGTTGGTGCAGCATTCAATTTTCATGCAGGAAACCTTAAACAAGCACCAATATTTTTGCAAAATGTAGGGTTGGAGTGGGCGTTTAGATTGTTTATGGAGCCAAAAAGACTTTGGAAAAGATACCTGTATACAAATTCTAAGTTTATTATTAAAACCTTTCAAAAAATTATAAGATGGAAAAAATAGTTGTTACGGGCTCTAGCGGTCTGATTGGCAGTGAGGTTGTTGAAACCTTTTGTAAGGACGGATACAAAGTTTATGGAGTTGACAACAATATGCGTAAAGACTTTTTTGGCCCAAAAGGCGACACCTCTTGGAACAGGGATAGGCTTATTAAAGCATATAA
>DLPY01000075.1:6091-6219 GCA_002478685.1 Flavobacteriaceae bacterium UBA7446 | reverse complement strand
TTAGGTCTTCGTGAAGACCCTCTTGCCAATTTACACTACTGGATTGAAGTTATGCTGCAAAAGGCACATTCAGTGTACTTTTTTGTGCTGTACACCAAGTTAGGGATTCACGACAGAAGCTTAAGTAT
>DLPY01000075.1:0-5828 GCA_002478685.1 Flavobacteriaceae bacterium UBA7446 | reverse complement strand
GCCACACACCAACAAGAAATAAAAAGTATTTCAGATTATGCGCCTACTGCTCCTTTGGCATCATTCGAGTCGTCTGTAAATGACGCTGCATTACGCCCCGATTTAGAGCGCTTTGTAGGCTTGATTCACCGCCCAATTAAAGCTATTCGTCAGCACAAATTAGTATTGAGATTTCCATATACCTATAGATTATTTTCATCGCTTGGTATTAAAAATGATTACTCTATGCAGTATGCCGATGCACCTGGTTTTCGGGCAAGTACAGCATTTTCATTCCGTTTTTACGATTTGGGTGATGAACAACAAACGCCGCTTACTATTCATCCTGTTTGCTTAAGTGAAGCTCATATTCGTAATCAGCGTTTTTCTAGAAAAATGCGACAGCTATACTTGGCTTACCACGAGAGACTTACAAATCTAAAAGCTCCCTTTTTGGTGTCCCTAACCAATGAAAGTTTTAACTCTCGAACTAAAAACGCATCGTTTTTAGCTACGTTAACTAAGATATTAAATCATGAATAAGCATCAAATAAAAGCCCTTTATTTTGATTTGGATCACACCCTTTGGGATTTTGAAACAAATTCTGCTTTGGCTTTTGAAAGTCTTTTTCAAGAGTATAAAATCGGATTGGATTTACATCAATTTTTAGAGGTATATATTCCAAACAACAACATTTATTGGAAACGTTACAGAACTGGTGAAATTGACAAGGAAATCTTACGTTTTGAGCGACTCAAAACAGTTTTTGATACACTTAATTACCCAACCACAAACGCTTTTATAGACGATTTATCCGATGCTTATATTCAAACATTGCCAGAGTATAATGTTCTTTTTGAAGGTGCAATAAAAATCCTAACAGCACTGAAGCCACATTATTCATTGCATGTTATAACCAACGGTTTTCAGGATGTACAGTACTTTAAAATGAAAAATTCGGGATTGTTACCCTTTTTCGAAACCATAACCGACTCTTCATCTGTGGGAGTAAAAAAGCCCGATCCTAAAATATTTAGATATGCACTAAAGGTTGGTCAAGTTGCATCTGATGAAGCCGTAATGATTGGGGATAATTTGGAAGCTGACATTGAAGGCGCCTTAGCCACAGGTATGCACGCCATACACTTTATGCCTTTGGAGAAAAAGTATCCATCACATTATACCGAGATTGACAAACTAAAGGAACTAAAATTCTTACTCTAATTATTTTGGCGGTGATATTCGTAAAGGACTATTGCAGTAGCTACAGAAACATTGTAGGAGTCAAGCGTGTCATTAATAGGTATTTTAATGTGTTCATCACAGAGATTTAGAACCCCTTTACTAATTCCTTTGCTTTCATTGCCCATAACAATTCCAATAGATTGGTTTAAGTTGGTTTCGCTAATATCTTTATCTGCTTTTTCGGTACATCCCAATAGAGTGACCCCATGTGATTTTAGCAAATACATAGCATCTTTAAGATGGCTCACGCGAATGATGGGAATATGAAAAGCACCGCCTGCTGATGCCTGAATGGCAATGTCGTTTAGTGGTGCAGCGCCTGTTTGCCCTATGATAATACCACTGGCACCTAATCCCACAGCCGAACGAATAATTGCACCAAAATTTCGCACATCGGTTACGCCGTCTAGCAAAAGAAATAGCTGTTGTTTATTTATATCAATTATGTTCTCTAGGGATGCAAATTGAATTTCGCCAATAAGTGCCACAAATCCTTGGTGGTTTTCTTTGGTGTGTTTGTGTAGTTTTTGTTCGGGAACAAAGGAATAAGACACACCCGAATGTATGACTTCTTCTTTGAGTTTTTGCGCTGCAGGAGAGCTCACCCCGTTTTCAATAAATACTTTTTGAATTCTTGAAGGGTTTTGAATAACTTCACGTATAGAATTAATACCATAAACAATATTGTTACTCATTGTAAATTTTTCGTAAATTTACTATAAAAAATGCGTTATTTTTACCATACAATCATATACATATTTATTTTAAATTTTTCTTTCGCTCAGTTTCATAAACCGAATTATGAACTTGAAACCGATATAGTTGAGTCAGATATTGTAATCAGAGGGAAACTTGTAAATCAAGAGTCTTATATAAATGATACAGACAACAATATTTTTACTGTTTATTCTGTTCAAGTTAACGAACTTTACAAGGGTGTTTCAAATTCTTTAGTACGTATAGTAGTTCCTGGAGGTAAAGTGGGAGATGAAATTCAATTAGCCTCACATTCATTAAAATTAAGCCCTAATAGCAAGGGATATTTTATACTTAAAAAAGAAAAAAACTTGAAACTAATAGGGTATAATTCACCAAATGAAATTTTTAGACCCAACTCAGGCGAATTAAGTTTTTTTAATTTTGATAATTTTAACGGCATAATATCAAATCCAATATTAAATTTTAAATCCAATAAAGAATTTAGCGACAAAGTTTTTGAATTAACTGATAAAAAAGAGGTTATTGTTGAAGGGGATGACTTTGTTGTAATTTCACCTAATTCAACTGCATCGATTAATTCAATAAGTCCTACCACAATTGGTGGAGGTAACAAAGAAATATTAACAATTAGCGGATCTGGATTTGGTGAATTTAGTTTTGTACCGTCAAATGCATCAGTACTTTTTAGAAATGCAGATAATGGTGGTTCTTCTTGGAACGAATCTTTTAGAAGTAATATTATTTCATGGACAGATACTGAAATTCAAATTAGAGTCCCTGATAACTCAGGCTCTGGTACAATAAGAATACAAAAATCCGATGGAACAATAATAGAAAGTGAACAAACAATTGAAATTCCTTACAATATTTGGAATTATGCTGACGGAAATAATTATTTAACTTCAGTAGAATTTCCTATAATTCATTTAGGTGATAATGATAATAATTCAGATCATGTTTCAAATGGTAAATGGACATTTAAGGTTAGTGAAGAATTTAATAATACTCCTAATGCACGAAATGCAGTTCAAGAAGTAATAGATCGCTGGTCTTGTAATGCTGGTTTTGATTTTGTTCTTTCCGACGAAGTTACAAGTAATAATACCCGTACTCGTGGGGATAATATTAATTCAATTACTTTTGATGGAAAATCAAGTTATCTTGGTATTTGTGCACCTTCATTAATGGTTTGTACTTATTCTAACTCTGAAGGTGAAGTTGTTGATGAGGTATATGCATTTAGTGAGATTGATATAGGATTTCTTGATACAATGAGTTGGAGTTACGATGAAGGAAATGTTTCTTTTGCACAACGAGATTTTCACTCTACTTCTGCACACGAGTTTGGTCACGCACTCGGAATGGGGCATGTTACAACTGATGGTTCTTTGATGTATTACGCCAGTAGCTCTGGATATGATGGTGGCGGTTACATAGATGATTTTATAAATCCTGTATTAGCAAACCTTGATAGATCAATGAACATTGATTTTTGTGATTACACTAATAGAGTCGGTATTTCAGAATGTTATACTAGTTTAAGTAATAACATAATGATGAAAAATGAATTTAGTATTTATCCAAATCCAATACAAGAATTTATTTTTGTTACCCAACCTCTTCCAAGGCAGTTTGATAAATTTACTATTATTAATATTTCCGGCAAGATAGTAGTAGAAGGTTATTTAAATCTTGATTATAATATTTCTAAAATAGATGTGTCCAATTTGTCAAGTGGATTATTTTTTATAAACCTTGTAAGTAGCAAAAATTTGAAATTACCCATTCAACCAATTAAATTTATTAAACAATAGTAAAATACTTCCTTTATACCTTTTTTAGTTTGGACTAATATATTAGTGCATTGATTTAAATAATATTTTTTCTGGATTGGTTATTATACAAAAAAATAAATTGGAATTTTACGACGCTACAAATCCTACTACCTTTTTTAAATGATAACTTACTTCCACTAACAAATTAATTTGCTATCATACTTAATATCAAAAAAAAACCTATTCATTCGAATAGGTTTTTTAATTGTAAAGTTTAAATTATCTAGGTGTTACAACATAACTTTTAACTCCATTAGCGTCGGTGCTTAAAGTAATATCAGCAGCAAACATGTTACCAGTAACTGCAAATTCAATGTAGTCTACAGTTCCATCTGGATGGGTAAAGTGCAATGCAGCGTCTGTGCTTGCAGTTGCCATTGAGTATGGAGAAACATAAACTACATAATCTCCATCAGGGTGATTTTCGTTACCACTATTATTGAACCAGTCTCCTTCCCATCTAGAACCTGATTCTGAACTTTCATACGCTTTAGTAAGAGCAGCATTGTATACATATAAATCAATGTCATTATCTGAATAAGGTCCCTCCCAGTCAAGACAAATTTGTAACGAACCTGCGTCTGGTTGAGCCTCCATCCAAGAGCCTTGTAAGTCAGTTAAGACAAGTGGAGTAGAAATATTTTCGATTATGAAAGGGTCATCAACGTCATATGAAGTACCAGCAACATCAACAGTTTCATATAAAGCAATTCCAGTTACAGTTAAAGCAGTACAGTTGGATAAACCAACCCAACCACCGACTGTATCTTCGTTACTTAAAGCAGGTACTGTTATAGAACCTGTAGCAGTAGTTGAACCTGCTGTTAGAGTAACTACTGTACTAGAATTTGCACTAAGAAAACTTAAGGAGTTACATGTTTCTGTAATAGCTACAGTAATTGCAGCATCATAAGTGAATGTTTGGTCTAAATTTACGATGAATGACAACTGGGTAGTGGAAGCTACCTTTGTTCTGCTACTTGTTATCGTACCAGAAACAGGTGTTTTAACTTCTGTATCAATATATTCTACTGAATAATCATCGTCACCACAAGAAATAGCAACAAAAGCGGCTAACAATAATAAATATTTAAATATCTTCATTTTCATTTTTTTAAATTTTTGTTAAAGTAAATGTTATTGGTACAGGAGAATATCCGGAACAATCTGGTAGTGCATTATCTATAAAACTCACAGTAATTACGGAGTCATCAGAATCGTCATAGGGTGTATAAGTACCATCACCAGAAGCATATAAACCCCCGCCACATGATAGGCCAAAAGGTATGAAGCTATTTGCGTCAACACCTCCACAAATAAAATCCAATACAAATGTATCATTAGTATCAAAACCAAGACCAGTTAGATAATCAATTTCAAATGATCTTTGATATACAGATGATGCTTCTAGTGTAACTGTAACTGGCGTTACAAATGTGGGGGCACCATACATTACATTTTGAGTATCAGCAGTTAATACGTATTCTCCAATAAATGAATTACTTGGAAGTGGACACGCTAAAATAGCATTAAAGTACATTGCAGAATTGTATGACGCGTTATTGATCAAATTTCTTTCAGTATATCCAATATTTGTATTGTCTTTGTCTGGTCCGTAGTCAGGATCTAGTGGTAAAAATACCGTACCATCGTTCCTGGTGGCTGTGCCATAAAACTCGAAGAAATCACCCATTGAAATCTCACTTTGATCAATATTTAAAGCAGAAGCAATATCTGCTACAGTAATATTAATTTCAGATGGAAAGGATGTGTAAACAAATGCGTCTTCAGCATTATAACTTACTCCACTAATAAGAGCATTTATAGAAACTGAATAAGATTGGGTATTATTATTAACATCTAAAAGTGTACCATTAATTGCAAAACCAGCAACAGAACTAAATGATGCTGCTGGTGAGGTTTCAAATTTAATGTGAGATCCCAATTCTAATTCGTGAGTAGCTGGATTATTAAACGTGCTTTGGTCTTCACAAGATATCATAAGTAAAGAAGCAAAAACACTAAGTAGAATGATATTTATATTTTTC